>CBFGYC010000055.1:0-5381 GCA_965652985.1 uncultured bacterium
CGTTGCCAGCCTCCGAGCGTGTCGATAGAGGTTCTTTGAGGCAGGACGACATCGTACTCTGGGGCGACTACCGATTGATTGCTGCGCGAATACATATATATAGTAGTCGCCGTAATTATGATGACGACCGCACCGACGACGATGAGTCGGCTTCTGCCAGTTGGGAGGCTCCTGGGGACTTTTATCTGCATCATCTATCTATTGTAGCAACGAAGACCCTAGGGCTTAGCTGTTCCTGAATATGAAATTGACATTACTAACATAGGCATTAGCGGTGTTCTTGGCGGTCAAGTTGATTCGGAACAGTATACTGTCTCCGGCTTCGAATTCACAGTTTACCGGGTCGCTTTCTTCGGTGGCGAGGCCTTTTTGCCAATTCGTTTGGAAGCCCTGAGACACCGTCACAGGCGAGCCGCACGAGAGAAGGCCGTTACCGTCGTCTCGGTATACTTGGTAGTCGACGAGAGCGTTGTCGCTGTCGGTTCGACCCATGATGGCGGTCGAACCATCGACGAATCCCTTGAAGTTCTCAGGTAGCTGGTAGGTAAGATAGATGCTTCTGGTCTGGTCCTCTTCCTCGTCGGTCGTCCATCGGTAGAAGTTATAGGTTTCTTCTGGAGCACAGACGACCGGCTGGCCCTTGCTACCGTCGTTGATTCCAAGCGATCCAGAGCAAAAGTCCGAAGAAATAATGCCGATATCGGTACCGTTCATCACGGCGTTCTTGTACTCGGGGCTGATAGCCATGAAGGTATCCGGCGCGTCGCCACAATTACCCCATCCGCTCGCTTCCAGGCACTGCACTTTGCCGAGCGTGGTGTCGTAATACATGGTTCCTGGAGATGCGGCTGGTGCCGTGTCCGACTGGCCGAGTTGTAGCCCGAGAAAGCCGCTTGGCTCTGTTTCTACCGGTGCTTCGGTGGTTGTCGTGTCACCGGTATTCTCGCCTGGGTCAATGGCCATTTCCTCTTGCACTTCACCTTCCTCGATGGTGATGTCTTCCTCGGCCGGTGGTTCTTCTGTGATTTCAGGTTCGATCGGGCCGTTATTCGATGAGCCCGCATGGCCGGCCACGATCCAGTCGCTACCGTTCCAAAGAAGCGTCAGAGCGGACTTTGGCTGCATGGTGATTGACTCGTCGCCGTTCGTGATGAGCGAAAGTGCCTGAGAGTCGTTCGCGGCCATAATGTACAAAATACGACCAGGGGTCGCCACTGTAGGATCTGGGAGAGTCGCCGTTTGATCCGGCTCGCTAAAGCCTATGATGACAGCCGAGGAACTGTCGACGGTCTGCTGTGTCACGACACAATTGGCCGCGGCGAGAGCTCCAGCTGGATAACAGTTGCCGTCATTCGTGGTAGTCGCGAACGTCGCGTTCGAAAGTATAACCAGTCCGTCGGCGCCACTGCCGCTACCAGCCCCGCCCGAAAGCACTAAGTTGCCGCCATCAGTATCGCCTTCGCCGCCGTCACCACCCGAGATAGCGAGCGTGCTGCCATCAGTGTCTGGTTCGGCTTCGTCGATCGATATAGTGTGGTCGGAACTGCTGCCGAACGAGATATTGCCGGCGTTATCAACCGTAAAGACATCTTCGGCGTTTTTCTGAAGTTGGATAAGATCACCCTGACCAGTCGTATTGATACTGATGCTTGGGTTGTCGCTCGAATTGGTCTGCGTCCCTTGGCCGAGCTGCACGAAATCGTCAGCCGTCCTGCCGTTAAGCGAACCGGCGCTGAGTGCGTATGGCACGGCGTTTAGTTGTATTCGTGGTGACATTTCGCCGTCCCAAGGAATGTTGCTCACGGTACCGATTTGCGTCGTTCCACCGATATTCATCGTGAGCCAAAGGTCGCCGTCCCAGTTGATGTCGCTCGTAAACGGTGTCCGTGAGCCGAGTTTCGCCTGAAGGTAGCCATTCGTTATTCTGATGCGGTTATCTTGGCCAGCGCCTACGCCGTTCTCGTCGTAGAACGTTTCCGTCCAAAGCGGGGTGCCGCCTTCGCTTCCGTTATATAGCCGGAAGCTGACGTTATAAAGACCATCTGGCGCTGTCTGCCCGTTGGCGCTTTTTAGGCGGGCCGAGAAGCTGATCGCCTTATTGTTTGTCGTCGCTACCTGAGCGTCGGCGGGCCTGTCCAAGGCAAAAACCGTCCCGGAAATAGCAAAAAGCAGCAACAGAAAAGCTATAAGTAGCTTTCTATGCTGCTCCATAAAAAATAGATTTTGACGCACCCACACTGACATTCTGGAAATTTTTACTCCCGC
Organism: uncultured bacterium; assembly: GCA_965652985.1. Lineage (GTDB taxonomy): Bacteria > Patescibacteriota > Saccharimonadia > Saccharimonadales > Saccharimonadaceae > JAUIHN01. Next base: position 2,266 of record CBFGYC010000055.1, read on the forward strand.
TTTTAATGGCGGCAAAAGTATTTGTTTCACTTTAGATGTGTGGTGCCATCAAAGCTTACGCTAATTTTACCATGGCAACAGAGAAAAAGGCAACGCTTTTTATAGCGTGAAAAGTGGATAAAACAGAGTAACCATATCGCTCATGCTATGGTACAATGAGCGTAAGTACATGAATGGTAAAATGGCAGTGAAAATAACTCAGCTGATTATTGGTGCGACCTGTATGTTTGGTGCCTTAGTGCTCCTAGCGACTGCTGCAGGGGCTGTTGATTACGGCGGTGGAAGCGTGCAGGGTTACTCGGCCGAACAGCCGCTTGATTTTGGTACGATCGTCAAACTAGCCGACAGAGACAATCGTATAGTGGCCGTGGCCAGTCAAAGTGAACTTGAGAGCATGTTCGGCGTGGTAGTCGACCCGCAGATCCTGCCGATCCGTCTTTCGAGCGGAGATCTTGAAAACGAAACGTACGTCGCAGTCAGTGGCACATACAACGTGCTCGTCAGCACACAGGGCGGCGACATCAACGCTGGTGATTACATCACGCTTTCATCGGTGAACGGCGTCGGTATGAAAGCGGGTACGGAAGAGGCGTCCGTTATCGGCCGGGCAGTAGGGGGTTTTAATAACGATAGCGTCATTCGCGGAACGGCACAGGTAAAAGACGTCGACGGTAATCTTATAGACGATGTAAAACTCGGCTCGATCCCAATGACGATTGAAATCCAGAATAATCCAAATGAAAAATCAACCGAAGTCAATGTTCCAGAGGTCCTAAAACGCGTCGGCCAAGCAATCGCGGAACGAGAAGTCAGCGCTGTCCGTATTTACCTCAGCATGGCGATCACCGCGGTGAGCCTCATCACGGCTCTCACCGTACTATACATCGGCGTGAGAAGCAGTGTTATTTCTATCGGACGCAATCCAATGTCTAAGAAGTCAATCTTCAGGGCGCTGCTCGAAGTCATTTTAACGAGCGCCGTGATTTTAGTTATTGGTCTTTTTGCGGTATATTTACTATTAAGGTTATGATTAAGAAAAGGGTGGGTTAAGGTTTCATGGGGTTATTTTCGAAGAGCCAAGCGGATGACGACGCGGTAGTTGAAGAACTGTCCGAGAATACGCTGGTAAATCCTGAATACCGCGAGGAGCTCAAGAAGATTGGTCGTGAGCACTTCAAAGATCTAATCGAAGACCAGTCCGAGAATCTCGAACAAGAAGTCGACTCAATGATGGAACGCGTCACGGCCGACGTGAAAGTCTACGCGACGAAGCGCATCGACGCTCTGATCGGCCGTCTTAACGCGGAGGTTACCAATCAGCTCAACGACCGTATCAGCGAATACAACCGCGTGTCGGCGGAATCGCAGGAACTAGTGGCGCAATCACTAGCGAGAAACGCCCAAATGGTGCACGAAAAGTTCCAGCAGATGTCCGTCAGTATGCAGCAAGTAGTTGCCAACCAAGAAGTCATGATGGCGACGGTATTCCAAGACAGTAAGACCCAAGCCTCGGCCATTCAAGCCGAACAGTCGAAGATTCTTGAGCAGCTGCGTCAAACCGAGGCGGCGACGCGCGGGCAAGCCGACGAGCTCAACCAGTCGCTTAAAAAGACCGTCACCGATCAGGCAGCTAAACTCGATGCGATTTATCAAGAAAACCTAGCTACCGTCGAGTCCACCAAAGAAGCTCAGGCCCAGGCGCTTGAAAAACTGAAGGCTACTACCGACACGCTCCAGGCGCAACATCAGCAGCTAGAGGAGCTTCTCGAATCGTCGATCGCGAACCAAAAAGCAATGGTGATCGACGTAATCAACGACAACATGTCACGCATCATCGAACATTATCTTATCGGTGCGCTCGGTGAACAAAGCTCTCTTCGCGAACAAATGCCGCAAATACTCGAAAGTCTTGAAGAGAATAAAAAGGCCATGGTGGATGACATGGAACTATGAGCGAGACGAACGGAATGACCCAGGAATTACTCAAGCTGCCGCCAAGCATCGTCACGAAGATTGACGTTTCTCATCTTGTGAGCGAGCTCGAGTCGATCGATAACGAGATGATTTCCCGAGAGGCGAAGGCCAAGACGGGTATAGAGCCAGGTAGCGAGATTATCTATTCGCAGCATCTCGTGGACTTTTTGGCAGCCAACGAAACCGCGATCAGCGAAGACAGCGTGCAGCGAAGCTACCTCATAAACAAGCTGCGCCATCTTAAGCAAACCGTCCCGACCGTGCACGTTACCTTCGCCAGCTCGGCGGACAGCGAGAGCCTGCAAAAAATTGCCGCCTGGCTTCGGCAGGAAGTGCACCCACAGGCTGTCATGAAAGTCGGGTTGCAGCCATCGCTGATTGGCGGCGTGTATGTCCGGACGACGAATCATGTGCATGATTTCAGTCTTCGGGCGAAGCTGGCGGCGCATCGTCACCTAATCAAAGAAGAACTCGAAAGGCTTTCTAGTGGAGCAAACTAATACCGCTTTCCATAAGCTCGTCGAAGCGGGCAATCCAGTCGGTGAAATCATCGGCATTGATTCGTTCATGGTGAGCGTCAAAGGCCTGCAGCCGTCAAACGTCCATGCTACGGTTCGGTTCGAAGATGACACTCGCGGTTACGTTCATCAGATCATGGACGACTTTGTCGTTGTCATGAAGCTCGACCCGTCACCGCTCAGGATCGGCATGGTGTGCGTGATCGAAAAGAACGATATCATGACGCCGGTCGGCAAAAATTTCATTGGCCGTGTCGTCAACGTGTTTGGTGAGCCGATAGATGGCAAAGGCGTGATTGCGCCGGATCAGGAATGGGATGTCTTCCACTCCGCTCCTTCGCTTTACGCACGTGAATTGCTCGATACACCGGTTGAAACCGGTATCACGATTCTCGATCTTGAGTACTCGCTGGCCCGCGGCCAGCGCATGGCGATGCTTGGTGACAGCAAGGTGGGCAAGACGGCTCTCGCTGCCTCCGTGGCGATCAACCAAAAGAACACCGACATCACGGTCATCTACGTGCTCATCGCGAAACGTCAACGAGACGTGGCCGACCTTGTCGGCATGCTTAAGAAAAACGACGCTCTCAAAAAGGCCGTCGTCGTCGTGACGAACTCGTTCGA
>CBFGYC010000056.1:0-5086 GCA_965652985.1 uncultured bacterium
TCGTGATTCGCCTGGCTGATATCGATGTGAATGAACTCGAATCCGGCGTCAACTCCCCGCTTCGCATCCTCGACGCTTGGACTGTGATCGAGATTAATATACATCTCGATACCATACTCTAACTTATAGTTGTCGACCATGTCCCTGATGTTATCTAGGCCAAGGTCTTTAACCTCGCCTTGGGTCGCCTCTACTAGCACTGGCGAGTTTTTCTTTTGTGCCGCTCGTGCGACCGACATGATGATGTCTTGGTTATCAATATTAAAAGCACCGACGGCGAAGTGTTGCTGACGAGCGCGCTGCATCAAATGCCTCGCCCTTATATTATTTTCACGAATCTCACGAATAGTCAGCCCCATGCCCACTCCCTGGTTACTTTATAAATGCCTTTGCTTGCCATTATACCACTTACGCTTGTATATCCACTATAGTACGGGGCCTGGCTTACTTTTTTCTTTTAAGTTTGGTCATGATACCGCGGCGGCCCTTGCCATACGCTTGCTGGATTTCATCCGCCATCTTCTCTCCGGTCAACCCGAAGTAATCGAGCAGCTCGGCGGGCGTCCCACTTTCACCGAAGCGGTCATAAATACCAAGCCTGAGAAGCGGCATCGGAATATTTTCGGTGATCAACTCGGCGATAGCACTGCCGAACCCGCCAGCGATTTGTGCTTCTTCCGCGGTGACGGCTTTGCCGGTCTTTTCCAGGCTCTTAAGGATTGTCGGCTCGTCCAGCGGCTTGATCGTTGGCACGTGGACGACTTCCGCCTTGATACCGACCTTCTCGAGTTTCTTAGCAGCAACGAGCAGCTGATACGTCATCGTGCCCGTTCCAAGCAGCGTCATATCCTTGCCTTCTTTCAGGACGTACGCCTTACCGATTTCGAATGGCGATGCTTCCGTACTAAAGATAGGGGTCTTTTCGCGCGCCAAGCGTAGATAGCTCGGCATACCATTCATCGCAATCGCTCTGGTTGCTTTCTCGGCCTCGATCGAGTCGCCAGGAGCGACTACGACCATATGCGGCAACACGCGCATGAGGGCGATGTCTTCAAGCATCTGGTGCGTGGCGCCATCTGGGCCGACACTGATGCCAGCATGACTACCGATGATCTTCACCGGCATCTCGTTCAAACAAATCGTCGTTCGGATCTGCTCCCAGTTTCGTCCCGGACTGAAGGCGGCATAGCTACTCGTGAACGGAATCTTGCCTGCCCTCGCCATGCCGCTCGCTACCGTCACGAGGTTTTGTTCGGCAACGCCGATTTCGACGAAACGTTTTGGGAAAGCCTCTTTAAAAAGCGATATCTGCGTGCTCTCCGTCAGGTCGGCCGAAAGAGCCACGACGCGCTCATCAGCCTCGCCTGCTAGCTTCAGCCCGCGGCCAAAACCGACACGAGTCGGCTCTTGCTTGATATCCTTGGAAAATAAATCTGTAGTCAAAGGGTATTTACTCATGACATGTGCCCCGGGGTAATCTTACCGTTTAGTGTTCGCAGCTTCATCAGCGCTTCTTTGGCCTGCTCGCTATTCGGTGGCATGCCGTGCCACTTGTAGTCGTATTCCATGAAATCAACGCCCTTGCCAGGGATGGTATGCGCGATAATCGCACTTGGACGACCGGAAATAGCGCGTGCCATGGCAGCGGCGTCGATGATACTTTCCATGTTATGCCCATTGATATCTTGGACATGCCAGCCGAAGCTCTCGAACTTACCGCGGAGATCTTCAAGCGGCATGACATCATCGGTCGAGCCATCAATCTGGATATTATTGCGGTCAATGAACACAATGAGCTGGCCCAATTTGTATTTGCCCGCGAACATCGCCGCTTCCCAAATATTGCCTTCGTCGAGTTCGCCGTCGCCGGTAATCGTATAGACGAAACGATTTTTTATACCGTCGATATACTGCATCGTGTACGCATAGCCAGCTGCTTGGCTCAGGCCGCTACCGAGCGGTCCGCTGGTATTCTCCATGCCAGGAAGCTTGGTTCGCTCTGGGTGGCCTTGTAGGCGTGAGCCGAATTTACGGAGCGTTTTGAGCTCACTCACCGGAAAGAACCCGCGCTCCGCCATGACTGCGTATTGCACTGGCACACAGTGGCCATTGCTCAAGAAAAACATGTCTCGCTCAGGCCATTCAGGCTCTTCGGGCCGGATATTCATAATATTAAAATAAAGCGCGGTGACGATGTCAGCCAAGCCAAGCGGTCCGGCGGAGTGGCCGCTGCCAGCAGCTTCGAGCATACGCACGATATCTTGGCGTACATCGTTGGCTTTTTTATCAAGTTGCGTCAGTGTCAGTGGCGCCTGCATCAAATTACTCCTTGCTTATTAACTTCGTTCACGAGCTTGTTGTACATATCTTGCGGATCAGCAGCTTGGGCAAGAGCGCCGCCGACATTCAAAACATCAATACCACCTTGGGACAAACTATATGCGTTTTCAACATTCGCGCCGCCGTCCCAACCAATCTCAACATCGGGTTTTATGAGTCGAATAAGACGGGCTTTTTCAAGTTGCATCATGCTAGCTTCACCACCATGGTATCCTAAGCTCCCGGTAAATAGCATTACGTGGTCCGCCTCTTTGATTGCCTCACTCACCATACTTGGAACTGTTGTCTTAAGCAGCGCCAGACCTGCTTTGATTCCTGCTTGTTTTATCTGCCGTAGCACTGGAATAATATCTTCGGTCGTCTCGGCATGAAAGATAATCAAACTGGGTTTTAGGTCTATAAGAGCACCGACATACTCACTAGGCCTTGCGACCATAGCGTGGATATCAACGACCCATTCCTGCGGCCACCATAGTTGATCGGCATTCACCAAAAATGTCGGGGCGAATTCGCCGTCCGATATATCTATATGCGCCCGAGTCGTAAACTCGTGCAGTCTTTCTACTTGAGTTTTATATGCCTCGGCCGTTTCTTCGGTTAACGCAGGTGCTATGACTGTCATGCAAGCTCGTCCATCTGCGCGTTACGACGCCTAAAGCGTGGCGCGTCGCCAAAAGGCGTTTTAAGCCATGTGTCGATGATGTCTTGCCAGAGTGATTCCTGGGTATCAAGAACGCGCGCCGGCAAGCAGAGCACGTTACTGTCGTTATCATGCCTCGTCATCCTGGCTTCATATGGGTCCCACACGACGCTCGCACGAATACCTTTGAAACGGTTTGCTGTCATGCACATACCCTGGCCGCCACCACAAATCAAAATCGCACGAGGGTCCTTATCGTTATCACCAAGTACCTTCAGCGCTGCCATTTGGGCGAAGATTGGAAAGTCGTCCTCGGGCTCGAGCTCTTTATCGCCCACGTCTTGTACGTCATATTTTTGTTTCGCGAGGTATGCAAAAACTTTCTCTTTCAAGGCGAACCCATTATGATCCGCGCCCAAGTATATATTCATGGCTTAAGTATAAGCGATATACCCGGTAAGTGTAAAGATTATCTATGCATAAACGTATTGACTTTTTTTGCTAAATGTGCTATTATAAATAATGTACGTTTGCGCCCGCGATTCGTGGCGCGAACGACGCACCACGACAAGTAGATAGGAACAACGATGTCAGACAGAAAAGGATGCGCTGTCGGATGTGGCATTTTCGTCGTTTTTCTGTTGATTGCTGCTGCCGTTTGGTGGTGGCAATTCACGACCTTCACGCCGAGCAGCCAGCCTGACCCCGCCAATAGCCGATGGTATATCGGCTACCTCCACGGCATGTTTATCCTTCCGAACCTTGCGATGAGCCTGATTCGGGATGACAACACCAGCTTCTACCAGGCTGGCGCCGGAGGCTGGTACTGGATCTGGCTCATCATGGGAGCCAGCTCCGGAGGATCGGCGGGTAGTACCGCCACTTCCGCCGGAAGTCGTCGCTAAGCATCGGACCGTGCGCGGCATTCGCTGCGCACGGTCCCCGGACCCATCTACTTGTCGCTTTCCTTGCTTATCAAAACCGCCAGTCCAACTGGCGGTTTTTTGTTTTACTTCTCTACCAATCGTCCAGCGTCGGCTACTAGCTCGACGAGGCGGTTTGAGTAGCCCCATTCGTTGTCGTACCACGCGACGACCTTGACGAGGTTGCCGCCGATGACGTTCGTCAGCTTTAGGTCGACTGTCGCGCTGTGGCTATTGCCTTTGTAGTCACTGCTGACAAGCTCTTCTTCGCTGACCGCGAGAATGCCTTGATAGAAAGGCTGCTCTGCAGCACTCTTAAAGACTTCGTTGACTTCTTCAATCGAAGTTTCGCGCTTGGTAACGACGACGAAATCGCTCAGTGAAACTACAGGAGTTGGAACACGCACGCTGAGGCCACCAAAGACACCCTTAAGTGCTGGTAACGCCAGCGCCGCCGCGATGCTGGCGCCGGTCGTTGTAGGAACGATATTCTCAGCTGCCGCACGGGCTTCACGGAGGTCCTTAGCAGGAGCGTCTTGCAGCTTCTGGCTGGCAGTGTAGCTATGCACTGTCGTCATCATGGCCTTGTCGATGCCAAAGTTCTTTTCGAGTACCGCCATGACAGGCGTGATACAGTTCGTCGTACAACTGGCGTTCGAGAGCACATCGGTCGCGTTATCAATCTTTTCGTCGTTGACGCCGAGCACGATGGTGTCCGCGCCCTCGCCCTTGGCAGGAGCAGATATAATCACGCGCTTCGCGCCGCCGCCATCGATGTGTGCGCGGGCGAGCTTCGGGTCGACAAAGAAGCCGGTACTTTCAATGACGACGTCTACCTTTAAGTCACCCCACGGTAGCGCCGCAGGATCTTTTTCAGATAGTACCTTGATATGTTTGCCATCGACGGTAATACCAGCGTCGTCCGAATCGACTTCGTGCTGATAAATGCCGTACGAAGAGTCGTACTTCAATAAGTGCGCGAGTGTTTTTGTGTCTGTGAGGTCGTTGATCGCCACGACGTTCAGGTCGTCGCGCTCGAAAGCGATTTTAAAAGCATTGCGACCGATTCGGCCAAAGCCATTTATGGCCACGTTTGTTTGACTCATGTGAGCAGTACTCCTTTTACTTCACCTACTATTATTACCATAAGTAGTATTATACAGTAAACCCGCTGTTGTCTTAT
>CBFGYC010000057.1:0-5085 GCA_965652985.1 uncultured bacterium
ATAACGATAAGTAGTTCAACGATAGTAAAACCTTGTTTTCGCTCAGGCTTTATATACATGCTTTTAGTCTAGCATAAGCAACTCTTATCACAACCTGCGGCAATAAAAAAGATAGCAGTGTTTTTCTATGGGGTAGGTGTACGCGCATTAGAAAAGATTGCACGTGTGCTACTGGTGGTCCAGTGACCCGTCTGCCCATTACCCGTACAGTTTAGTGCGCGCGAATCCGAAGGTACGTTGGCACTATTCTCGTAATAAGCTGCGAGCACGTAGAATGGCTCAGCACAAGCACCGTAGCCACTTGCGCTGCTCGACCAATACGTGAAATAGTAAGAATTATCGTTTATGGGATCGATTGGAGCAGAACTTATCACGTCCGCCTCGACAAGGTGTCTGAGCCAGTTTCCTGCCGTATCGACGCTATGAGAATAGCTTGTGCCAAATACCCCAGTAAAGCCTGACGGGACATTCGTGCTGCTGCCGATATGAGGAGGATATCTGTCATGGTCTACCCTATAAAGCTCGAGTGCTTTCTGGAGCTCCGCAACGGTTTTTGTTCTGGCATTGTCTCTCGCCCTCTGCTGGATGCCAGTGTACGCAACTATCGATATAGACGCCAAAATCGCAATCACGACGATGACGATGAGAAGCTCGACTATCGTAAAACCGCTTGTGGTTTTCTTCATACTCCTAGCGTAGCATATACGAGATAAAAATGAGGCGCCACCGAAGGGCTATGTATCGTCGCGCATATCCTTGATTGGATTGCGTCGTGATCCGAGAAAAATAGGAATGGTTGATGCAAGCAATCCTGTCATGACGATAATACCGACCATCGCAGGAATATACCACGAGCCAAAGCCAATGAAATGGAAGCTTTTACTGGTATCGACTGCTGCATATGCCAGACGGGCACCGACTGTCGCGTCCGCCGACAACCAAAGATCTACGGCCAACGAGACAACTAGGCCAACGACAAGCGCGAATAAAGCCACCCTTAGCGATAGCAGGAAAGCATACATACCGTAAATACTACCAATGTCTATTCGCTTGGCGCCAATCGCCCGGAACACCGCACTCTCGCGGCGACCGTCAGATACCATCCGGCCAATCAGGCTGGCGAGAATAATCAGTGCCACCCCACCAACAAGCGCCAAAGCGTAGCGGACGCCTATCGCGAACCATTGCTTAAGCTGATCGATAAAGAGCACGCCGCTGCCATACGGCATCACCATAATACCGCTCGGCCCCGTACTACTGCGGTCAAGTGCAGCCCGGGCTTCGTCTTTGTCGGCGAACTCGACCATATATTCGTCACTTCTAAATATATTATTTTTGCCGCCACCAGCAGCCAGGGAATGTTCACCAAAGAGTGCTTCGGGCCGTAATTCTGGCGATGCCTCTGCGAGCAAGTCTGCCGGGATCGACCAGTTCGGCGTGTAATACAGCCACGAGCCAAGCATTGCCACCACCATATCACCGACGTTGGTCGACATTCCCGTGCCAAGTCCATCACCAGACAAACCGATAGCACGGAGTATTACTTTTTGCTGCTCGGGTTCACCGATATATTCGCCGATTTCTTTTTGGTAAGCAACTATATTGGCCGCCGCTTTTTTCTCGGCTTCGGTGCGCGTGTCCTCGACAACCGTTACGGCGCCGCACGACTCCTCGCTTGGTAATGCATACATAAGAGAAGGCTTTTTATAGTCCTTATTAGCTTTGTTGCGCTCGATATCATCGCGTTGTCGCGTTGCTTGCGCAAGCAGCTGCTGGGATGCCTCATTGCGGTAACAAAATGCCGCCGTGACTTCACTGATTCGCTGGCGGACCTCTTGAAGACGCGCGAGTTTCTGATCATTCGTACTATCTTTAGTAAGCGGCTCTAGGCCAAGCAGTTTTTCGGCGTACCCAAATGACACCACGCCAGGCAACTCACCGGCCTGCACGCCGCTTTTATCGGTGATGAACGGCGCCGCTACCGATGCATTTAATACCCGAACAACAGGAATATCTTCGCCACCGAATCGGTAGCGTATCTCATCTTGCCGATCAGTAAGTATTTTTTCTTTGCCGTCTTCCATAGGCAATAATGTACCGTTTTTTGGCTGGACATGGGCGTTTCCTTCAAGCACCTTTGCGCTGTCATAAGGTGAGAGAAACGCGTCGATATCCAGCGGCTCGTAGTTCATGGTGTCACGCTGCTCGGCAAGCGTTTGAACGAGGTCGCTGCGGAGTGCAACATCACTGATACGCTCTTTTCCAGTATCTGTATCTGTTTCAATCGGGAAAGGATCTTCGGTTTTAGGGTCGTAGTCAATACTGTATTTTTTAGCAGCTGCAGACTTGAGCGCTACCCTATCAGCGTGTGCCTGCTTCACTTCGGCAATGAAATCGCCGTTTTCATCGTTATTAAATGCGCTAAAGTAGTCGCCGCCATATTTTGAGATAGCAACGATGCTACGATCAGCGAGCCCTTCGCTATTGAACCGTTCGACACTATCGAAAACACCTTGCGCAACGAATACACCGCTAAAAATCAGGCCGAAAAGTATACCCGCCACGCCAATCGTGATTCCAGTGCGAACTTTATGGGTACGAAGTTTTGTATGCGCCAGCACTATGGAGTCATGAAAACGAATCATATGATAGCCCCGTCTTTCAGGCGAATTTCCCTGTCCGCTCGCCGTGCGATTGACGGATCGTGCGTCACGATAACGACTGCGGTGCCAAGCTCGCGCCGGATCGTTTCGAAAAGATTGATTATCGCCGCGCCATTCTTGCTATCAAGATTACCTGTCGGTTCGTCGGCCAGTAGTATTTTCGGCTGGTTCATAAGCGCCCGAGCGATAGCGGCCCGCTGCATTTGCCCGCCGGAAAGTTCCCTTGGGAAATGCTTCAGACGGTCGGCCAGGCCGACTTGTTCAGCTAATTCAATTACCCGATCCTGGCGATTTCTAGGAGAGGTACGCATAAACATGCCTGGCACTTCCAGGTTGCGCTCAAGCCGTAGGAACGGCTGCAAATAAAAAAACTGAAAAACAAATCCTATCGTTTGCAGCCGGAAATCCGACAGTTTGCTATCGGAGAACTTCGCCAGATTCTTATCCCCGAAACACACCTCACCGTTAGTCGGCTTGTCGAGTCCGCCCATGAGCTGCAGAAGCGTGCTTTTACCACTGCCGCTCGCTCCCGTGATCGCGATGAATTCACCTTCTCGGACTTCGAGCGAGACACCTCGTAATACTTCGAGCTTCTGACGACCCAGCTTATACGTTTTCGATACGTCTTTTATCGTCAGTAATACCGGACTCGTTGAAGCCGGCCTAGCACGTCGCTGTTCTAGAGCCGCCTGTTGCTCTACGTGATTACGCACCGCCTGAACGGCGATTACCGGGTCGTGCTCAAAGACATCAAGTAACCTCTCGATTGCTTCTGCCTGGCTCCGCTGCACCGTATCCCCATCCTCATTCATGCTGTCGTTATTCTAGCATAATAAATATAAGCGGCTAGCAGACAGCTTTTCTACAATCCAGCAATCTGTCATACTAGTAGCACATGCATGAGCTAGGATTATTTGTCGAACTCAGCCTCCTCGTTGTTCTTGTTACTTTTGTTTCGGTCGTTATGCGCCTTCTGCGCCAGCCACTGATACTCGGTTATATGATCACAGGACTCATCGTCGGTACCGTCGTGCCGATTGTATCGAACGATGCACTGCAGATCAGCCCGCACGGCTTCGACATTTTCTCCAGTCTCGGTATCGTGCTCCTACTCTTTATTATCGGTCTTGATCTGCGCGTTTCGGTGCTTAAACGACTCGGCCCGGTCGTATTCGCCATCGCTCTGTCGACACTCTTGGTACTTGGCGGCCTGGGGCAAGTCACCGCGCTACTTCTTGGTTTCACATTCATAGAGGGCTTTATTCTTGGGCTGGCGTTATTCTTTAGTAGCACAATCATCATCGTTAAGATGCTGTCTGACAAAAAAGAGCACTCCCGTCTGCATGGGCAAATCGCGATTGGCGTCATATTACTCGACGATATCGTCGCGACGCTCGCGTTACTATTTGTCGCCGCCGCTAAAAATGGCGGACTTCAGGCATCTGAGGTTGGTCTTTTACTCCTAAAAGGAGCTTTGCTGGTAGGCACACTGTCGTTCATGGCCGTAAAGGTGCTACCAAAGCTGTCGCACCAGTTCGCAAAAAACCAGGAATTACTCTTTCTCTTTACGATTTCTTGGGGCCTTGGTATCGCTACATTGTTCCAATGGGCAGGATTCTCTATCGAAGTCGGCGCCTTATTCGCTGGCATCAGCTTAGCGTCGCTACCCTATACCAAGCAGATGGAGTCGCGCCTCAAGCCTCTCCGTGACTTCTTTGTCGTCATCTTTTTTGTCACGCTTGGCGCCGAGCTGCATCTCGATAATATCGTTTCCGGGCTTGTGCCGGCACTCATACTTTCAGCCTTGGTCGTTATTCTTAAACCAGTTTTGGTCATGCTTGTCATGCGACTGTTCCGTTACACCAAACGTACAAGTTTCAAGGCTGGTATCAACCTGTCGCAAATCAGTGAATTCTCAATCATTCTTGCCGTGGTAGCCGCTGGCACCGGCATGATCGATGAGAAACTAACGGCTATCGTCACGGTCATAGCCCTACTCACTATCACCATGTCGACCTATCTTATGCAATACGATAATAACCTCTTTGCTTGGCTTGAACGTCGACTGCCATGGCTACGCGAACCAGAGAATCGACGCGAAAAAAATATTAATGACACGTACGAGCTGGTGCTCTTCGGCTATCGGCGTGGCGGCCACGAGTTCGTGAAGACGTTCCGAAAAATGCAGAAAAAGTTCACCGTGGTCGATTATGACCCTGCGATGATAGAAACACTCGAGCGCCTCGAGGTGCCGTACATGTATGGCGATGCGACTGATGCGGAATTTTTGCACGATATCGGTCTTAAGCACGCCAAGCTGATCGTGAGCACTATTACCCACTTTTCAACCAACGAAGAGCTTGTCGAACGTACGAGCTGGTGCTCTTCGGCTATCGGCGTGGCGGCCACGAGTTCGTGAAGA
>CBFGYC010000058.1:0-4957 GCA_965652985.1 uncultured bacterium
GCGATGGCGGCGAGTGCCGCCAGGAAACGACGGTTCATGGTTTTCTCCTCACTCGCCGCATCGCGGCGGTATGAGAACGAAACATACTCGGGACATCCGAGCAGTAGAATTTTCCTTTCACTAGCCTGCTTGTTAAACCTTCGCTCGGAGCGAAGGCTCAACGAGGCGAATACCTCCTGCAGGCAAGTGCCGACAGAATGAGAATATTTTCGCATACTCTGGCGCATCTGTCAACAAAGGAGTCTTCCCCCTACTTCATGTCTTATATTCACTTTTCGTCCTTTTGGACTCATCAGCATATATTACATATATGGAAGTGATGCAAGTAGGCAGAGAAAGAGGCGGCACGTGCCGGGCGGTTTATGGGCCGCCCGGCATAGTGCGACCTGAAGCCTGCTACCGAATCCTCGGCACCGACCATCAGGTCGTGGCTGGCTCGTCAAGAACCATATCTGGCGCTTCGGTTGGAGGCGGCGGTGGCTGCGTTGGCACCCAGGCTGTTGGCTCCGGGGTAACTGTACTTGGCGCCTCGGTTGGTGGAGGCGGTGGCTGCGTTGGCAGCGCCATCGTTGGCTCCGGGGTAACCGTGCTCGGCGCTTCAGTCGGCACTGGCGCTGTCGGGGTCGGCGCCGGAGTCGAAACGCACTCGCCTTTGTAGTCACCTCCGTGTAGGCCGATCCGATTATCCGGACCGGAGGCCTCATAATCGGCCATCGATTCGAAGTGACCGCCATCGACTGCGTTTACGGATACGGTGATCGTGCCCGACTTGCTTTCATTCACGTGACAGATCGTCACCTTCTGGGGTCCCGCAAAGGCTTGCAGCACCGGAATGAGCGTCAGTAGCATCACGATAGCCATCGTGATGCCCGAGAACCGTCTGTTCATTGTCTGGTCTCCTCGGTTGTCTAGCGACAAAAAACGAGCCTACCCCACCTGGGCAGACCACGAAGAACACCCACCTTTCTTTTCTCAATGCCTACTTGTTAAGGCGCTCGTCTGTTCAAGCGGAACCTCCGCCCAAGTAGCGCTTTTTCGCGCACGACAAGACAAGATATATTCTCGCACACTATGAAACTGCTAGCAACACAAGCTGTATTGACCGTACCAGGACAAGCGGGTTATTTAATAACCCGCTGTACAAGCTCAACTGCCGACTGAACATTGATCAGACGATCGTGGCCGTCATTCTCCAGCTCAACTTGTTCTACAGGAACGCCAGCGGATTCAAGCCACTCAACGAGTTCGTCGTTCTGCTCGGGCAAGCTTTGCGTGCTCCGACTACCATGAACAACGAGCACAGGAGCATCAAAGCCGGCATCATGAAACTTCTCTGGATCACCAAGGTCTTCGCGGAAACGGCCCTTCGTAAGCGCATTTAGGTACTTGTAGTTCGTACGGCCCCTTCGTAGCATACGCTTAAAATATGGGCCCGCGCCTTCATCGGCGTCTCTAAGCGCTTCTGGATTTTGGTCTATATAGCCCTGGGTATCTGCACCCGCGTCCTTCGCGCCTTTGATCAAATTCAATTTGCTACGCTCATGCGTATTCGCGACCTCATCAAAAATGAGGCCTGCGATTTGATCGGCCGCACCAGTAGTAATGGCCTCGTTAGCAAGGCCGGCGAGAGCCGCAGCACCCTGAGAGCCACCCCAATAAATGAACCGTGGCAGCTCTACGTTATCCGTCTCACTCTCATCATTCGCTCGTTCTAGCGCTTCGGTAAATATCGCTGCTCGTAGGCCAGCCGCGCCAAGCTTTCTGAAGGAACCTTCTTTGAGCTCCTCGCCCTGTTCAGGAGTGATATCGCCCTCAGGCGTTTCGTTCGAAATTCCCGGTGTCGCAATTGAGAATACCCTACGGCCTGTGCTTTCAGCTAGATAAGCATCAAAGACCGCGCTCATGTCATTGGCAAAATCTACGTTCAAGGCACCAAGCCGTACGATAATTTCAGGCCCTTTCTGTTCTTCGGGCTTCGTCACGAAGACCGCGAGTTGCTGCTCTTCGCCATTTTCATGAAAAGACTCAGTCGGTGCATAGACAACGTCACGCTTCCCAGCGAGAGCTACGATGTCGTCATCGGTCACGCCCTCAGGGTAGCGGAATTGCCATTTTTCGAAATCAGGGCCAGGTTTTTGAGTGTTTTTTTGTTTTTCTATATTCACAATATATACGATAGCATAAAAACAAATAAAATGCAACATGCTCATGATTAAAGACAAGTGTTACATCTGTTATAATAGCCCCTATGAGTTCACTTTCTATTGGAATCGTCGGCCTGCCTAATGTTGGCAAGTCTACCCTGTTTAACGCCCTGACCAATAACGATATTTTGGCGGCGAATTACCCGTTCGCCACCATCGAACCGAACACCGGTATAGTACCCGTGCCCGACGCACGGCTTGCCGAGCTCGCAAAGCTCTACGGCAGCGAAAAACTACTCCCCGCAACCGTTACCTTCGTCGACATAGCCGGGCTAGTAGCTGGCGCCAGTAAGGGCGAGGGTCTTGGCAACAAATTCCTGGCGAACATCCGTAACTGCGATGCGGTCGTTCATGTGGTGCGCGCCTTTGAAAACGGCGATATTGTCCGCCACGACGAAAGCGACGTAAACCCCAAAGCCGACATAGAAATTATTAACACCGAGCTTATTCTTGCCGATATTCAAACGATAGAAGGCCGCCTGCCGAAACTCCAAAAAGAAGCCAAGGCTCGCCCGGCCGCCCGCGAACAGATGGGGTACCTTGAATCGCTCCTGCGCCACCTCGAGGCTGGCACGCCACTGTCTGCCCTGCCGTCGCTCGATGAAGAAGCGATTAGTGACCTGCATCTACTGACCGCCAAGCCGGTTATTTATGCCTTTAATATCGACGAAGATAGCCTAGCGGACGAAGCCATCCGCACCGAACTAAAAAATCTCGTTGCGCCTGCCCGCGTGGTGTTTTTAAGCGCCAAGATAGAAGAAGAGATCAAAGGCCTGCCCGAAGAAGACGCGCGCGAGCTGCTCGAAAGCTATGGCGCGAAAGACACCGGTCTGCACCAGCTGATTAACGCCGCCTACGACACGCTTGGTCTTCAGAGCTACCTCACCGCCGGACCAAAAGAAGTTCGCGCCTGGACTATCAAGAAAGGCGCCACCGCGCCTCAGGCCGCCGGCGTTATCCATACCGATTTTGAGCGCGGCTTTATTGCCGCCCAAGTAGTTGACTACGACGACCTCGTTGCTGCCGGATCAGAGGCCGCCGCCCGCTCCGCCGGTAAAATTCGCACCGAGGGTAAAGACTATATAATGCGCCCTGGCGACGTCGTCGAATTCCGCTTCAATGTCTAAATTTCTTACTCAGATTTTTTATAGCGGCGAGGGTTATATACCCACTCTTCGGTTTTCGGACGACACAGAGTTTGCGCCGCTCGGCCGAAGTGTTAGTATCTCGTTCGACGTAAGCCAGCGCTTTTGTATCGGCTGGCACGACCTTGCCTCGGGCGAGAGTCACCCGTGCCCTGACAGTGCCGCAATCGATAAAAAGTTCGAGACGTGCCCTGCTTGCCAGCGGCGCACCGGCTTCAATCCTGCGTTCTATAACACGAACAAGGTATCTTCAAAGCAAGAAGCCCGAAATGCCGAACCGCACCACCTCTACCTAGCATATATGGGGAAAGATTATATCAAGGTTGGTATAAGTTGGCATAAACGTAATAGCAAAAGACTCCTCGATCAAGGCGCCAGGGCCGGCCTGATCATCGAGACGTTCCCTACCGCGCTTATCGCCAGACAATACGAAGAGAAGATTGCCCGCCTCGATGGTATGCACGAGACCACCGCTACCCGCACCAAGCTTGCTCTGCTCGCTCATCCGTTTGACGAGACCGTGGCAAGAGAGCAGCTACTCGCTGCGAAACAAAAGAGCGAGAAAACCCTAAACGTTACCTTTTCTGGTGATACAGTGTCGCTTTTCGATACTTTTTATAGCAAGAATGAAATTCCATCTGGTGCTATAACACAGATGGCCAAGCCAATCATTTCAGGCACCGCGCTAGCACTCATAGGTGACATCCTTATCACCCGCTATGACGATCGGATCCTCGCCTTGCCGCTTAAGCAATTTACCGGCTATCCAGTCACATTATCCGAGACGATTACCCCTCTTGATCTCGAACCGCAGCAGATGCAACTATTTTAGTGCTGTCAGGAGGTAAAACCTTTCTTGGTTTCCTTTAGCCCCAGCGACATCGCTATCGCGCTTGTCCTGGATAATGAAATACTGCTTCGCCCAAGATTCAAAATCTTTTAAAATTTGGCGGCGGACCGAATCATTTTTGATGACGCCTTTATTCACCTGGTGCTTACCCGCCTCGAACTGCGGCTTCAACATGGCAACAATTTGCGTCTGGTCGTCGCTCAAGTTTTTAGCGATATATGGCAGTATTTCACGGAGACTGATGAATGATACGTCCATGACGACGACATCCGGCATCTCACTGGGCATGGAAAAATCACGAATGTCGGTCTTTTCGTGTAGCTCGATCCGCCCATCTTCGCGAAGGCTTGGGTGCAACTGATCGGTGCCAACATCGACCGCATACACTTTCTTAGCTCCATGCTTCAGTGCGTAATCCGTGAAGCCTCCGGTACTGCTGCCAACGTCCAGAACGACCTTGTCTTTAAAATCGACGCCTAGTAGCTTCGCCACGCTCGCGAGCTTCATACCTGCCCGACTGACATATTGTTCGTCGACCGCTAGGACGAGCTTCGCGGCTGGCTGCACGAAGAACCCTGGCTTCGTGACGACACGGCCATCGACACTTACTTTGCCAAGCTTAACGAAGCTCTCTGCTTGTGAGCGGCTCGAGGTGAGTTTCTGAAGCACAAGTGCATGGTCGAGACGGATTTTTTCTTGGTTCATACCTCTATCGTATCAGATTAGGGGTACATTATGCGCTCAATCTCGCGCGTTAA
>CBFGYC010000059.1:0-4916 GCA_965652985.1 uncultured bacterium
CCTATCACGCCGAAGCGCGATGAAGTCAAAATGCATATCAGTGAAGTATTTTTCAACTTGGCTATAGCGAAAGGTCCGCTTTTTCCGGCCGAATGTCAGCCGATTCACCAGCTGGTTGCCATAACGCACTACTCTGTCCGCAGATCGCCACATCCGTTTCCTGCTACTCAGGACATATACAAGACTGACGCCAGCAGTAAGAGAAATCAGCACCAAACTAAAGCTGGCGAAGATAATCCATCGATTAATATTGCCGTCGATCGTAATCACGACGACCGCCACGAGCACCAGTGCGATATAAGCGGCGAATGTCATGGCGAATCGCACTAACTGCGCCATCGTCGCACGCCCTGCCGATATGCCATATTTGTTCAGTCTCCACGTCATGTACGAGATACCACTGACGCCACCACTCGGCAGTACATGGTTGACGAAATTCATCTCGAGCGCCATTTGCGTTTGGTCTTTTACCGGTACGTGTGTGATCGCCCCCTTTGACCTAAGGTACGAGAACATCATCTCGCCACCGACATAATACACCAGGATCTGAGCCGGAATGAGCAGCAGCAATATCCAGATGTTCACACCGGCCAAAAGTTCCCACGCCCGAACAAGCTCGTGACGAGAGAAAAAAACGATGACCACAATGAGAATGAGGGTTATGATGCTCATCCAAGCTTTAAAAGACATACTCTTTTAGTATATAGCATCCCCGCCCTTGGACGCTGTGTTTTTTATGCACCTTATCCCGCTTCACCCCGAATGCTATACTGTACATATGTATATTGCTATCTTGGGACGCCAGCCAAATCTTAGTATTGCCGAACTCGAAAGCAAGTTCGGCGCCGAAAAAACCCGCTGGTTTTCTTCGACTTCGGCAACCGTCGACACCGCAGACTTTGCGGTTGACCGCTTGGGCGGCACGGTAAAAGCCGGAAAAGTCATCTTGAACCTTCCAGGCGGCAACTGGCAAAAAGTGAGCCAAGCGGTCGTAGCGCACTATTCGCACAAATGGAGCGGGTTTGATGGCAAGATTACGCTTGGAATCAGCTCATACGGATTCCCCGCCTCGGCGCGTGAGGTACAAAAAATAGGTTTGATTATCAAGAAAAACATCAAAAAAGAAAACACCAGCCTCCGGCTGATTCCTAACGCCGAACCCCAGCTGAACACCGCCACATCACACCACAACAAGCTTGGCCTCTCTCCCAACAAGGTTGAACTCCTGATAATCAGAAGTGAATCTGGCGCCGTCATCGTCGCCGAGAGTACCGGTGCTCAGAACATCACGGCGCTTGCCCGCCGCGACCAAGGCCGGCCAAAACGCGACGCCTTCGTTGGTATGCTCCCGCCAAAACTCGCCCTACTAATGGTCAATCTAGCCTCGGGCTTACTGACGCCTTCCGTCAGCAAGTTTTCCGAAACATCTGCAGCCCGAGTTCCTCGAGGCACGGGAGTCCTCGCCGGAACCCGGAGCGAAGCCGTTTCGGAAAATCTCGATGACGAGGAGACGGGCATGCACCTTCGCCTCCTCGATCCATTTTGCGGCACCGGTGTCGTCCTACAAGAAGCAGCCCTTCAAAGCTACGCCGTGTACGGCACAGACCTCTCTGACAAAATGGTCGACTATAGCGCAATCAATCTCGAGTGGCTCAAACAAACCAAAAAGCTATCGACGCCGGTGGACATCGAGCAAGGCGATGCCATGCACCATTCATGGCAATCCCCCATCAATCTCGTCGTCAGCGAAACATACCTCGGCCAACCCTTCAGCGCCCCACCGTCGTCTTCCAAACTCGACGAAGTCAAAAGAAATGTCGATCACATCACTACCAGCTTCTTGAAGAACCTCCGCCCCCAATTACAGCCCGGCACACCTCTTTGTCTTGCAGTGCCCGCCTGGCGTGACGCCTCCGGCCACATGACCCACTTGCCTTTCATCAGGTCGATAGAACAGCTTGGCTACAGCCGAGTACAGCTTAAGAACACAGACAGCCAAAAACTCATTTACTACAGAGAAGACCAGGTAGTCGCACGCGAACTTCTAGTACTGGTTAGTACTTG
Organism: uncultured bacterium; assembly: GCA_965652985.1. Taxonomy (GTDB): domain Bacteria; phylum Patescibacteriota; class Saccharimonadia; order Saccharimonadales; family Saccharimonadaceae; genus JAUIHN01. The sequence goes on from CBFGYC010000059.1 coordinate 2,065, forward strand.
ACCCCTGGCGCTATATAAGGTACAATGGTTTAGATTTAGTTACTTATAAATGTAAGGAATAAGTATGTCACATGTAAAAGCTGGTGGAACCAGCAAGAACAACCATAATAATGCTGGCGCGCGTCTTGGCGTGAAGCGTTTTGGTGGTCAAAAAGTGAACGCTGGCGAAGTCCTGGTTCGTCAGACCGGTGCGACGAAGATCGCCGGTCCTGGCACGTTCATGAGCAAGAACTTTACTATTCATGCCGCCACCACAGGTACGGTCTTCTTCGATAAGGTCAAAAAAGCGAGCTTTACAGGCAAAACCGTCCCTCGTACCCGCGTCGGCGTCAAATAAAGACGCAGACACATAAAATAAAAATCGCTCCAAAAAGGAGCGATTTTTAATATAGTATTTCTACTCTTAAGACATACCTAGGTTGTGTTTGATACGTTCAACCACGTCACCAATCACAACTTGTGACTTCACCAGATAGTCGTCCACGCCGAGCGACTGCGCCTTCTCTTTATCTTTCGGCTGGCTTAGGGCGGTCAGCATAATCACATGGATATTCGCCGTCTCAGGGGTATTTCGAATGATATCCAGCACATCAAAGCCACTGATTTTTGGCATCATGACATCAAGCAGAATGAGGTCAGGCTTGAACTCCACCGCAGCCGACAAAGCCTGTTCTCCGTTGTTGACTTCCAGTGTTTCAAAGCCCTCAAGCTCGAGACGTGAACGGTATACCGCGGCCAGAGCCTCGTCGTCTTCGACTAGTAAAATTCGTTTCTTTGTTTCCATAACTGTAATTATACTACTGAATGTTTACAAATTACACAAGACTGCTTACGTTTAGCCTGCGAAAAAAGCCTTGGCTGCGTCCATTTGAGGGTCTTTGCCGGCGTTCACGTCATCAGTCGAACGTTCAACCGACTGATCGGGTGCAATGCCCTCACTGGTGATATTACGGCCATTTGGCGTGTACCAACGTGCTATGGTCACCTTAAGCTCCGCGCCGCCGCCTAGAGATACGAGCTTTTGTACCGTTCCCTTGCCGAACGTTTTTTGACCTATCAGTTCCGCGGCGCCGTAATCTTGCAACGCACCGGCTACGATCTCGCTGGCGCTGGCACTTGATTCATTAACGAGCACGACTGTCGGTACCCCCGCGAGGACCGGGCTGCTCGATGAGCGCAGCTCTTCAAGAACTTCGTCGCCCCGTCTTTCGGAAACGATGATTTTGTTATCCAGCCAGAGGCCAGCCATGTCCTGCGCCGCCGACAAATAACCACCGCCGTTACCTCTTAGATCGACTATGACACCTTTTACTCCCTGCCGTTCGAAGTCTTCGGCCGCCGCCTTCGTGAGTTTTGCCGTTTCACTATCGAAACGACTAACGGTAAGCATGCCAATGCCGTCTTCTACTTTCGCCTCGACACTCGGACTAGTAATTTCGGCTCTGGTGATTGAGAACTCCTTCTCTTCCTTGCCGTCACGGATTACCACTATTTTGACGGTACTGCCGATTTCTCCCCGGATCGCCAGCGCGGTCTCACCGGCATTCCAGCCTATCGTGCTCTCGCTATTCACTTTCACGATGACATCACCTGCCAGTAGACCCGCCTTTTCGGCTGGCGTATCCGCGAGCGTCCGGAGAATCGTGGGTTGGTCGCTTCGGACACCAATCTCAGCACCGACACCGCCACCGATATTACCGCTGAGGTCCTTCTCGAACTGCTCGGCCTCCTCGCTCGACATATACACCGTATAGTCGTCGCCAAGCGCCGCAACCATACCTCTATTAGCGCCCTCGATGAGTGTTGGCACGTCAATCTCCCCATCATAGCTCTCCTGTAGCTTTTGGAACGTCGTCTGCAGAGAAGACGTATCGATCGTATCGGTCGAAATCTTCATCCCGACAACCGAACCGACTGCCTTATATAGTTCATTTTGCCGCGTACCAAGCGCGAACCCAACCAAAGCTACGATCGCTATCGTCAAGAAGTACATGCCTCTTGAAACACCGCGACTCGGCTCTACCGGCGTCGCCATAGAGTTATTTTCTACCACTCATTTTCCCTTCATTTAGTCGTATAGCTTCCTCCAATTATAAACCAAAAGACAAGAGAATCATAAGCATGTTTACTAAGAGCCTCAAGATTTTTCGAAGGATGACCCAAGGAGGGTCTTAGCATATCTTAGAAGTAGATATACGTATCATACGTGGCAGGATGCACGTTATAGCGTTCAGAGTAATTACCCCATCCAGGACCGCCAGCGTTGAGCTCGTTGTACTGGCTGATATTGATCGTGCCGTCAGAGTTGACGCTTTCAACCCATACGACGTGTCCATACTGGCCTGCAAAAATGACACCTACGGATCCAGCCCTTGGAGTAGAGCCGCGAGCGATACCGGCTCGGTCGGCGTTGCCTGGCCACTGGTTGGCGTTACCAACACCGCCCCAGTACGGCATATAGCCGTTCTTCTGATAGACTTTCCATGCCGTGTAGCTCACGCACTGACGAGAGTACATACCCCATGGATCGACGACTGGGTTATAGTAATCGGAATTCGCCAGATTGTTTGGATAACCGCCTCTACCAGGGTCACCAGCGACGGCGGTACCACCTGCACCAGCATAACGACGAGCGATTTCAATCTGCTGCAGCCGTTCGAGTTCTCGGCGCTTTGCCTGGCCCTCAGCACTCAGCTTCTGATAGGCTGCTTCTTGACCACGGGTGTTGTCGAGAAGGCTTTGCTGTTCAGCCTGCTTGGCTGCTAAAAGGTTACGTTGATTCGTTTGGTCATCAAGCAGCGATTTTACCTGTATTTTCTGTTGTTCAAGCTCTGCCTTCAGGCGCTTAATTT
>CBFGYC010000060.1:0-4629 GCA_965652985.1 uncultured bacterium
ACGCAGTGTAATATATCGCTTCCGTAAATTTGAAGCCAGCGTAACGCTTCTGCTATACTCGACCCATGAGAAAAAGCACAAGCGGCTTTACTATCGTTGAACTGTTAATAGTCATCGTAGTAATAGCGATACTAGCAGCGATTTCGGTCGTGGCGTATACGGGAGTACAGACGAGGGCTCGAGCGTCTGCTATCGCCTCTGACCTAAAAGCCACAGAAAAAGCTTTTAATGCATACAAAGCCGTCACTAGTGCAGGCAGTTGGTGGGCTGAGGCTGATGCCGCTTTGCTAGCAGGAGGAGGCGCAACACTTCCAAGTCTAATTAGTAATAATGCTGAGTTCCGGAATTTTCTACAGAAAGCGCCGACAACGGATGGTCTCGGTACAAACCTGCAATGGACCTACGACAACGACGGCGATACCTATAACGGCTGCAGCGCATCTACCAGCGGGGTGAACATTTACGTATACAATGTTACGAATACAGACTTGGTACAAGCCGTCGACAATGCAATCGATGACGGGAACATGTCTTGCGGCAAGCTACGGTTTGTTGGCAGCAACAACAATATGCTTTACAGTCTGGCACGGTCTGCGAGTCAATAGTGAACGTTACTATACTGGCAGACAAGCAGGTTGCAATAAACAGAGCACCTTTGTACAGTGTTAGCATGAAGAAAAGCTCAAGCGGTTTTACGATTGTCGAGCTACTGATTGTTATCGTAGTCATCGCAATCCTTGCCGCTATTTCAGTGGTCGCTTATACAGGAATACAGACGAGGGCTCGAGCATCGGCTATCGCCTCTGATTTAAAGGCAACCGAAAAAGCTTTCAACTCCTATAAAGCGCTTACCGGAACAGGCAGCTGGTGGCTCGATACTGACGCAACGCTCAGCGGCCATAGTAGCGGCAATCCACAAATTAGTGCCATTATCTCGGCTCAACCCGAATTCCGTGATTTCCTACAAAGAATTCCGACCACCGAAGGTCTTGGTACATCTAATAATTGGGCATACGACAATGATGGTGACACCTACAGTGGATGCAGTACTAGTGTCAGTGGTGTCAATCTAATCCTCCAAGGCGTTACCGCAACCGATCTCATGCAGGCACTCGACAACGCCATTGATGACGGTGATTTATCGTGCGGAAAGTTGAGACACAGATCGGCCGATAATTACTTGACTTATAGCTTGGCAAACCAAAACTAGAAAATTGCAAACTGATTTTTCTTAAAACTAAACGGCACTAATAAGTCCCACGAACAGCGGGTGCGGACGAGTTGGCCGGCTCTTGAATTCCGGATGCGCTTGGGTGGCAACGAAATACGGATGGTCTTTTGCTTCGACAAACTCTACAAGTGTTCCGTCTGGCGAGGTGCCGGAAACAATCAGGCCGCCTTCTTCTATCTCAGGAACAAATTTTTGGTTCACCTCGTAACGGTGTCGGTGTCGCTCGATCACTTCTTCGCTTCCGTAAGCTTCTGCTACTTTCGAGCCTTTCTTGAGCACAGCCGGATAGTCACCAAGACGCATCGTGCCACCGGTCGACTCTTTACCTGCCTGGCCTTCCATCAAGTACACTACGTTCGATTTTGTGTCACTAAATTCAGCGCTGTTCGCGTCTTTTAACCCGGCCTTCCGAGCAGCTGTGATAACCGCCATTTGTAAGCCGAGACAAAGCCCCAGGTACGGCACTTTGTTATCAAGCGCATAGCGTGCGGCGGTAACTTTACCCTCGGTACCACGTGAGCCAAAACCACCTGGCACGACAATACCATCTATACCAGCAAAATCTTCATCCTTCACGGTCTCGGCATTGATCCACTCGATTTTTATCCCGACATCGTTGTGCCAGGCGGCAGCCTTGAGCGCCTCAAGCACGGATATGTATGTGTCTTCGTTGTCCATATACTTCGCCACCAGCCCGATAGTCACTGTTCTGTCATGCGACGATGTCTGATGTCTGATAATTTCTTCCCACGCCGAAAAATCCGGCTGCGCTGTAAGTCCGGAAAATTCCGTCAGCACGCGGTGGAGGCCACTCTCTGCCACCGCCATCGGGATGCGATACACCGTGTCCGCGTTTGGCATCAAAAGCACGTTTTCTTGCGGCACGCCGCCAAAAAGGCTGATTTTCTCAGCGACACTCTCAGGCGCCTTCTCATCGGAACGGACAATGACGACGTCCGGTACGATACCAAAACCGCGAAGATCGCCCAGCGCATTCTGCGCCGGCTTGGTCTTGAATTCCTTGCTTGTACCTATAAACGGCACGTACACCACGTGTACGAACAACACATTTTCGCGCCCCGCCTTGTAGGCAAGCTCACGAATCGCCTCGACAAAGCTCAGGCCTTCGTAGTCGCCAACGGTACCGCCGATTTCAACGATATGGATATCACTGCCTTCCGCCGCGTCGGCAATCGCGTCCTGGATTGCACCGGTCAGGTGTGGCACGAGCTGCACGGTTTTGCCGCCAAACTTCCCCGCTCGTTCGTCCGCGATCAACTGCGACAAAAGCCGGCCGGCCAGTGTCGTGCTCTTTCTTGTCATTTCAATATCTAAAAAGCGCTCATAGTGACCGAGATCAAGATCGGTTTCGGCACCGTCTTTGGTAACAAAACATTCGCCGTGCTCTGCCGGGTTCAAGAGCCCGGCGTCGACATTCAAATAAGGGTCACATTTCTGGATAGAAATAGTAGACCCTTTCGCCTTTAAAACCGTACCGATGCTGGCCGCCGTGATTCCCTTGCCAACCCCAGATAATACACCACCCGTAACAAAAATATACTTTTGTTTTTTACCCATGTTTGTTTCTCCCATTACGGAATTATATTGTACTACATTACCCGCCATGTGCGCTATATGTAGTGTTTACAACTATTCACTCACGCCTCAAAAAATGCCGTGGTATACTTGGTCTATGAGAAAAGGCGTAAGCGGCTTTACTATCGTTGAACTGCTGGTAGTTATCGTAGTCATAGCGATTCTGGCTTCAATTTCGACGGTAGCATATACCGGCCTCCAAACAAGAGCTCGGGTGTCGGCGATGGTCTCGGGTATAAATGCCACGGAAAAGGCGTTTAATCTCTATAAAGCGACTGGCGGCTCCAGTACCTGGTGGCGAGAAAACGATGCCTCTCTGTTAAGTGGAGGTTCTAGCGCTATTACAAGCATCATCGCTAACAACGACGACTTTAGGGATTACCTAAAAGAAGCGCCAACTACGAGCGGACTTGGTACGTCGAGTCAATGGTATTACGACAATGACGGCGACACCAATACCGGCTGTAGCACTATCGCCGGAGTTAACATTTACGCGACTTATGCTACGGCCGATTTCGTTCAGGTTATCGATGACGCGATTGACGATGGCAATCTGTCATGCGGAAAAGTGCGCTTTTATACGACCGGAAACTGGCTCGTCTATAGCCTAGCCAGATCAGAAACCCAATAAATACTGCTCCTCAGTTAGAGCGCTGCTTTTTTAACCGAGGACCACCCATATGCTACCTATCAACGCCTAGTATGTCACTCTCTCTTGAGCCCATATCGTACCTAGGCAGCTCATCGTCACTCATGTTCCACGCGCGCTGTAAAGGAGCCAATATTTCCCAACTACGGATAACTTCCAGGCTGCTCGTAAAGAGGCTTTTTTCGCTACGAATCGCATCGACGAGTACCTGCTCGTAAGCATCCGGAAACGAAGTGTCTTCTGGAAACGTCAACTCTAAGTGGCGGGGTTCAAACTCGCGTTCATATCCCGGTTTCTTGGTGAAAAGTTCGATGTCTATACCCTCATTCGGTTGGATCCGTAGAATCAGCGTATTACTCTGTGCCTCGTGAAGCTTTTTCAATCGCACCCGCACTTCGGTCGTCTTCTTGTCGAGGGCTTTACCTGTTGTCAGCCAAATAGGCACATCCAGCCAGCGCGGCTGAGCAGACGCTAGTTCTAGTCGTACGAACGTCTCGGTTTGGCTGCCTGGGTTACCAGCCTCCTTCTCGTACCCTTCGTACTGAGCCCGAAAAGCTCTTGCTGGATCAGCCGCCTCAAGCTGCTTCAATGCTCTGTAGCGCAGCTCAGGTAGTTGCTGCCAGTCGAAATCATCCGGAATATCCATCAGTGTTAGCGCGAGTAGCTGCATCAAATGGCCCTGCACCACATCACGGAGCGCACCGGTCTGCTCGTAAAACTGCCCCCTACCCTCGATGCCGATCTTTTCGCTGGCGATAATTTCTATCGAGTCAATGAAGTTGTTGTTCCAAATGTTACCGAATAACGCGTTGCCTCCGCGAAACGCCACGATATTCTGCGCCATTTCCTTGGCAAGATAGTGGTCGATGCGGTAGAGCTGCTCCTCTTCGAAATACCGCGCCGTACGGGCGATGAACTCGCGTGCCGACAGTAAATCGACGCCAAATGGCTTTTCGAAAAGCACTTTCACGTTCGGCGTGTTCAGGCCAGCCTCACCCATAAAATCCACGATCTGCGCCGCCGCGCTTGGCGGTACGGCAAGATACGCGAGTAATTGTTCGTTGTCACTAAGATTCAGATACTCTTTGAGACGGGTATAGTCAGCAGCCTGGGCAAGGTCCATCGTAAAAATACTCGTCCGCTCCATCAGCTC
>CBFGYC010000061.1:0-4356 GCA_965652985.1 uncultured bacterium
ATACCTCTATCGTATCAGATTAGGGGTACATTATGCGCTCAATCTCGCGCGTTAAGTTGGCAATCGTGGCATACGATTGTCCTTTGGTCATGATCGTCATGATATACGTGCCCTTGGGGTGTTTGACAATCGCCGTATCATGTACGTAATCCCATAAGAAACCGACTTTGTCCCACACCTGACCGCTACTGCCTGTCGGAATACCGTAGCCGTAGGGGTGCGTCGAGAGCGAATGTAGCAGCCTCTCTTTGTTCGCGCCGTCGATAAGCGAATCGTCGTAAATCCCGAGCATCATCTTCTGAAGGTCGTTCGCCGTCGTGTGCGTCGCGACTGGATGTGTGAACGTCGTACCCATGCTAAAGCCTAAATCGTATAAATACTGATTGACGTTCGAACGACCAGCCTGGGCGAGCCAGCTCTCGGCACAAGGGTTCGTGCTAGCGATTGTCATGCGGTCGAAGCAAGTCGATACAGTAGTGTCCAACATTGGATCGTCCCATTGAACAATTCCTTTGTTCATTTTATCGAACAGCCATTTCGCAACGAACAGTTTGTACGTACTTGCGCTTGGGATACTCTCGTCGGCCCTCACGCTTGCCGTCCACTTTTCTCCATCAAGCTGCTGGATAGCGATATGAACGTTCATTCTTTTAGAAACGTCCGCGATATATGTACGAAGCCCCTCCTCCGTTGCGGTGTATTTGTTGTCATAAATAATGGTCGGTGCCACTTCTTTATACACTGCGAAGAACTCACCCCGCCCGTCTCCATCTAAAAGCCACTCGGCAATTTTTTGTTTCAAAGGTACGCGGTCGATCGCCAAACCGCTCGATCCGGCCTCGCGGCTAATCTCGCGGCCATTCGTCAGGTTGATGTTCGTTTGACCCGGAGCGACACCGGTTTCGGTATCAATCGTATCAAGGTATTCATCCACCTTGTCACCTGCCAGTTCAAGGATTGGCCCGCCAGTACCATTCGTACCAATTTTAAGCCAAGAAGCGACCGTGACATCATCGGGTATAAAGGTATGCGTCCCCGCCCTTATGATAACCTGCCGACCAAGAGCTGACTCGGCAGCGGAACGGACAGCCTCAAGACTCTTCGCACCCGCCTGGGGATTCGAGCGAATCGCGGGTACGACTATTGCTGTCGTATCCCCAAGGATGGGATTGGCCTCCGAAATCGCCTTGTATACAGATTCGGCCGTTACATCACTGCCCCTTCTCTCGGCCGTCGCGATCAACATGCCGTTCTCGATAGCGAGGCGCGCGTTCATCGGCGCGGCGCTCAGCTGGGCTGCCTGCTCTTCGCTGACTTCCTGGAGGACTGCCGAAGTGTAATACACATCAGCCTGCACGACGTCGCCAGTATACATAAAAATAGAAAAAGGGACGAACCGCATAAGGAATGGGTAATCGACGGCCTTCTCAATCATAGCTTCTGTGTTCGGCTCGGCCCCAACGCTCGCTAGAGGCACCTCCGTCGTTGTTTGACCGTCAACGACCAGTTTCAGTTTCGTCGCATGAAAATTCGTAGTAATTGCCTCAGCAAGTTGTTCATGGTTTTGCCACCATACGTTCTCGCCCGCCACTCGGGCGAGAGGCAAAGCCCGATCCAGTGGATACAAAAGTTGCACTGCAATAATTGCCGCCGAGCTCAAGAATACCGCCCAGACAAGCATCCGATGGTGCCATCTATCTGGCATATGACGATCATACCGCGCCTGGATACGCTTTCGAACCGGCCTCTTGCTCGCAGGAGGCTTAGGTGGAGTCTCTTCACTCAGGGGCGACTTGGCCATATTACACCTATTATACCGCTAATGCTTTATTACGAATGAAATTCATAGCCTAAGGGTACAGTATTTGCTCTACCATTCGGGTTATTTCAGCCACTTTGCCCCACGAATGACCTTTGGTCAGTACTGCAATGGTATATGTTCCTTTTGGATGTTTCACGATCGCTGCATCGTTGATATAATCCCATAAAAAGCCGACTTTATCGTACACCGTGCCGTCACTGCCCGCTGGTACGCCTAGTCGGTAGCGCTGGCGCCCCATGAGTTCGAGAAGCTTCGCTCGGTCGCCGCCACTAATAAAACTACCGTTTTCGATGCCGCGCAGCAGTTTCTCAAGATCTGCCGCCGTCGTTTTGGCTATCCCGTCTTCCGTGAGGAGTGTCGTCTCCTGGCTGATACCTCGAGAATAAAGGAAGGCATTGATTTGCTTACCACCAAACATACGAATGAACTCCTCGGCGCACGGGTTGTCCGATAAGACAATCATCCGCTCTAGACACGAGGCTACGTTAGTATCAAGCATCCCGCTGCCCCACCCTAGCTTGCCATCGTTAATCTGCTTGAAGAGCATGAATGCCACGTATAATTTGTATGTGCTGGCCGACACCGTCTGTTCCTCCGCACGGCCATAAGCAGACCATTTCGCGCCACCCACCTGAGACACTGCCAGCCTGATGTTTTCCGATGCCGCTACGTATTCTACATACGCTTTCAAACCCTTCTGGCTCGAAGTGTAACTACGCTCATACTGGACAATCGGCGGAACAACCACCATACGAGCAGTAAGTCTTCTCGGAGCAGACTCATCAAACAGGGCGTTTTTTATACCTTCTTGCAACTCATCACTCGCGATGGCAAGCCCCGACGGCGCGCTTGTCCGCGCTGTCTCCGTGCCGTCAACCAGCGTAGCTTTCACAGTACCTGGCCTAACTCCCACCTCGCCATTCAGCTCGTTAATGTAGGCAGCAAGCTGCTCAGGGCTCGTTGTTAACACTGGTTTATTCTCGTCAGAAAAAGCTACAGTCAGCCATGAGGTGACATCAGCCGGCTCAGCCATGAACTCTCTTCCGTCCTCGGCTACGATAACAATTTGGCGCTTTAGGATCTCTTCAGCCTGCTCTCGAATCGTTGCTATATCGTCGTCGGTGATAGCAGGCGCCTGTTCTTCGGTCTGCAGCGATATCGTTGTCGTGCCAAAATAAAAATCAGCGTCTTCAAGTGTATCTTTAACGTTCTCCGCCGGTACCTTCTGGCCAGACTTTGCAGGAGTAACGTCTAACGCACCTTCCGCGATCGTCAACTGCGCATTTTCAGCAGGCTGGCTCAATTCTTGGGAGAGTACTTCACTCTCGGCCGTCAATTGCTCGTCGTTCAATACAACCTCAAAGGTCGTGACTTCAGGACTTTTGATAATAAGCGATAAGGGAATCAGCCGCTGCCACCAAGGGTACCGCAAGATACTCTCCGCCATAGCCTCGGCTTTAGCGGTAGCTCCAATGTCGCTTAGGGCTACCTTCGTTGATTTGTCAGCAGCTCTCATTTCAATTTTCGCACTCTGGAGACTCGTTTTGATACGGCCAACCAGCTCGTCATATGATGAGCCGCCGACAGATTCACCAGCTAAACGGGCCCTAGGAAGGGCTTGATCACTGGGGTGCAAGAACTGCACCGTCAAAGTAAAGACAAGAAACACGCCAGTGGCTATGAGTAGTTGTATTTTATAACGACGAAGAATGGGCGCGATTCGCTCCCAAAATAGCCTACCCTGCCGTAGCATCCTCATGCATATAGTATACCAAGAAGAACTATTTCTTGCGCTCGCGGTACTCGCCAGTCGTCGTATCAACAGAGATGATATCACCGACTTTGATGAAAGCGGGCACCTTCACGGTGATGCCGGTCTCGAGAGTGGCGTCTTTTAGGACGCTACTAGTGGTATCTCCCTTTACGACGTCTTCGGCATAGGTCACCTCAAGGTAAATATTTTTGGGGAGATCAACGCTGATGACACTGCCGTCAAAGAACTGCAGGCCGAGGTTTTCACCTTCTTTCAGGTAACCAGCCGCAGTGTCAACGGTATCGGCGCTCAGCTCGAACTGCTCGAAACTTTCGGGGTCCATGAAGAAGAACGTCTGACCGTCATTATAGAGGTATTGTACGTTCCGAATACGTACTTCTGCCGGCTCGATGCGCTCTTGACCCTTGAACGTCTTTGGAATGACACTGCCGTCAATCAGGTTCTTGAGCTTCACATTGACAATACTCCCACCGCGACCCATCACTTTTTGGTTGTAGTCAGTGACGCGGTATGGCTTGCCATCAAGCTGGATAATCGTACCCTTTTTTAGATCAGTTGGCTGGTACACTATACGGTCCTAACCCTGCACGAATGGCATCAGTGCGAGATGACGCGCACGTTTGATGGCAACGGTCAGTTGGCGCTGTTGGCGCGCACTAAGACCAGTCTTGGTCGCAGGTTCGATCTGGCCGTATGCGTTAATATAACGCTGCAATATTTTCACATCTTTGTAATCAAAGTACACAGGGGTGTCTTTTTT
>CBFGYC010000062.1:0-4255 GCA_965652985.1 uncultured bacterium
ACATTGAGTGATTCGACGGCGTTCATTTCTTGTGGGATCGTTACCTTGATGGTAGTGACCGCTGCGAGTTCGTCGCTGATGCCTGGACCTTCACTACCGAACAGCCAGGCGACATCGCGTCGAAGGTCGGTAGCATAAAGAGATACGCTATCGCCGCCAAGAATCGTTGCCGCCGTCGGAACTTCGGCTGTTTCAATGACTTCCCGTAGATTCACGTCTTCATACACCTCCAAGCTGAATTGGGCTCCCATCCCTGCCCGTAACGCTTTTGGTGACCAAGGGGAGGCGCAGGCCGATGATAGCAGCACATGCTTCACGCCAACCGCGGCTGCGGTGCGCAAGATTGTTCCGAGGTTGCCCGGATCCTGGATATCCTCAAGAAGAATGGCCGTTGTCTTCAGGGGGAGAATAGCTTCCAGGTGCACTTCTGGCAGCTTGAATACGATACAGATGCCGGAACTGGCGTGGGTATCCGTGATCGTTTCGAAAAGACTATCCGCCACGATGACGCTTTGGGCGCTCGTTTCCTTGAGTTCTTCTATGAGCTCAGCGACCTCATGATTTTTTTCGGCCGAGACAGCGTGAAAGTACATCGTAGGCGTGCGTCCACTCGCAAGGTAGCTTTGCGCCAAGTGAACGCCTTCGGCTATGAACAGATTCGCCGCGTGGCGCTCTTTGCTGCTCTTCGTCAGTTTTCGGAGTTGTTTGACAGTGGAGTTGCTTGCGGATGTGATAACTTCAGTCATTACCTATTAGTATACAGCGTCTGCTGCCTATGGTGATATGAGGCATGGGTCAATTGATTTTCGCTTCAAGATCCGTCCGATTGAATCATTCAATACCGTTTCCTTCGTGGCATCCGAGGTAAGCTGCGCGGTACCGAGCGAAATTATCGACTGAACGTAGCTCGTGGTGGCGGCAAGGTCCTGCCTCTCCTGGACGATGACGGCCACATCGATGCCGGCCTCCCACGCTTTGATCGCGGCATCCTCGATCGTGCCTGGAACGGCCTTGGCGGTGAGTGAATCACTATACACTACGGCATCTTCATATCCCTTTTGCCGGAGCAGTGCTACCGCTTCTTTCGACCATATCGCCGGCTGGCCGTTCGTCAGGCCGGGAACCACCATATTACCTACCATGACGTCTACCTGCATATCGGCGAGTTCCACGTAAGGAATCAAGTCTCTACTCTCAATCGTAGAGAACGGATCGGTCGAAGCGCTTACAAAATCTGTGTTCCCACTTGAGCTGCCTAAGCCTGGGAAGTGTTTTATGACAGGCTGTATGTGCGCCGCCTTCATGGCCTTGATCGCTTGGGTGGCGTATCGAACGACAGTGTCGGGGCTATCGGAGTACATTCTTCCTGGGAGTGGAGACGGCACCAGGCTTCTTATATCGACGACTGGCGCGAAATTCGTCGTAATGCCGATGCTTGCCAGGAACTGGCTGTCTTTTAGATATAAATCGTAGGCTGTATCGGTACCGATGTCTGGCATACTATCCGCGCCGGGCAGAATTCCCTGGCTTTTGTAGCGCTGCACGGTGCCGCCTTCTTGATCGACGGCGATGAATGGCGCTATCTCGAACGAATCGCGAAGCTGCTTGATGTGCTCGGCTGATATTTCGTCCATGATGATGACGCCCCCGACGCCAAGCTCAGAGGCGACGGGGATGGCCGCAGCGATTTGATCACTGTAAACGGCGAGCATGAGCTTCTGGGCGAACTTTACGTCCGACGGTAGAGCGGCGATACAAGCCGCATGGTCGGGTGCAGCTTCCTGAGGTTTCGTCTGGGCAACTTGACTTTCATTCCCTATCTCGGCATGACGCCGCTGACTGAGATAGCCGGAAGCAAAATAGCTTCCCACGCCCGATAGCGTGAGCAAAAGGACCGCTAAGGCCAGGATTGCTATCTTCTTCGGCGTATTCTTTTTGCGCATCAATCTTTCGAAGCTCTTTTCGCCTAGTCTTGGAGTTCGCCGATATCAAGCATCCAATTGACGCCGAACTTGTCGACAAACATACCGAAAGAGCTGTTCCACATTGATTTTTCCAGAGGCATGGTGACCTCTCCGCCCTCCGTAATCTTTTCCCAAAGCGCCCTGCCTTCAGCTTCGTCGTCGCAGTTGATAGCAAGGGAGATGCGAGCACCTTCCTGGTACTCCATGGTGCTTGGCGTATCAGAAAGCATCAGCTCGATGCCGCTATCGCCTCTAAGGAAACCATGCATGATTTTGTCTTTGTCGTGGTCTTCGACTGGCATCTCGTCCGACTCGAAGTCGGCGAATGTCGCCAGCTCAAGTTTTCCGCCGAACACAGAGTGATAAAATTCAGCCGCCTCGCGGGCATTTCCGTCAAAGTTCACGTAACTAATAAGTTTTGTCGCCATGATCCCTCCTAATTATGTATCTCTAGTATACTAAAAATATGCTGCAAATCCTGCTTCACTCCTCAAAAACCATGGCCGTGTCAGACCGCCACTCACCGCTCGCCACTCCAATATTCTTGAAGGAAGCAGGCAATCTCGTAAGAATATTCCAAGAGCTCTCCATAGTAGAGCTCGCTAAGTTGATGCGGATTTCAAGCGCTAAGGCGGCAGAAGTCAAGAAACTGTACGCTGCGTGGTCCGCCCTGCAAGAATCGCAGTCTCCGGCGATCGATGCTTTTAAAGGCGATATTTATAGTGGTCTTCAGGTGGTTTCGTGGTCTGAGGCTGATCGGACGTACGCGCAGGAGCATTTGGTCATTCTGTCTGGGCTTTACGGCGCGCTTAAGGCCTGTGACGGTATCATGCCCTATCGTTTGGAGATGGCGTATAAATTGCCTGATGGTGAAAGCTTGTACTCATTTTGGGGCGATCGGCTCACCCGGGTAATCGATCCAAAAACGACGTGCGTCGTTAATCTTTCGGCAGTTGAGTACACTAAGGCCCTATTGCCCCATGTCGACAAACCGGTAATCACGCCGAAGTTCATGACAGTCGACCCAAGGACTGGTGAACCGGCCTTCGTGGTCGTCCACGCTAAGATCGCTCGCGGTGCTTTCGCGCGCTGGTTGATTCAGGAACGGATCGAAGACTCTGGGGATATCACTGCGTTTGCTGACCTAGGCTACATATACGATGCTCATCTCAGCACGCCAGAGCAGCCGGTCTTCGTCTGTAAGGCTTTTCAGGGTATCGGGCTCAGTGTGCGCATCAAGAAAGAATGAACTTGCATAAGCAATATATTATTACATAATATGTTATACTATAATGCCATGGATAAATTTAAAGTTTC
Source organism: uncultured bacterium (assembly GCA_965652985.1). Classification (GTDB taxonomy): domain Bacteria; phylum Patescibacteriota; class Saccharimonadia; order Saccharimonadales; family Saccharimonadaceae; genus JAUIHN01. The sequence continues at coordinate 3,282 of CBFGYC010000062.1, forward strand.
TACAGAAGACATGTTCACCGGTACGCGCGCTCCATCTCTCGACTACGCACCAAGTGATAAAGAGACTGCCCTTTTAATTGAAAAGCTTAGTGAGATACTGTCTCTGTCTGGTTGGCCAATGCATGACGACAGCCGCTTCCCTAGTGAAGTGATGGAGAGGGAGCTTGTCGAAATATGCTCCGGAATCGCAGAGTATGCGCACGAAAACGATGTACCAAGTATCATGCTGCTTGATCGGAGCGCTCGTCCGGCTTATCTCGGAATACGCGAAGCTTGGAAGCGAAAATACTCTGATGAAGCCAGGCCTGACATATACTTCGTGAACCCAACAGGGTTCCTCGATATTCGTTCAGGGCTCAAATTCAATCGTGACCACATGACGCTCCAGGGCGTCGTGGCGATGCTCAACGGAAGAGCGAAGGATAATGAGATGGGTAATTTCTTTACCGACTCTCGTACGAAACCAGTGGTGGATGCCGACTTTTTGGCTACTTACACAAAGCTCTCGCAGCAGAAGGAGTCGCCTCTCCTCCTTGTTGACACCTGCCTGCACAGCGGCGATTCGGTCCGGCCCCTCATGAAGACCCTTGATAGGTTGGGCTTCTCAGATGTACGGCTCGCGCTTGTCAGCAACACTGATAATGATTCGGAAATCGAACCGGACGTGGTTATCATGGATGGAGATCCAGCGCTATTTTGTTACCCCTTTTCGTCAGATACCATGACAGAGCGCACCTTTGATTCTGTAGTATCAGAAAAAACCAAGGACAGAGAAAAGGCATTATCTGCCGTAGCTCTTCGGAAAGAAGTGTCGCAAATCTTTCGTGACGCTCCGGACGACTGGTTCTAAAAAACAAAAACACCGGTGATCAATCCGGTGTCTTGCTCCTTCCTGCAGGTTGGAAACGCTTTTCCGTTGCTTTCCTTTTGGGATCGAACGTAAAAACTATGAAAAGTAAGCTATCTTTTTGTTT
>CBFGYC010000063.1:0-4224 GCA_965652985.1 uncultured bacterium
CACCATTAAAAAGCTCGTAGTCAGCGCCAAGTACGACACGGCCGATACGTATCTCGTAAACGTTGGTATCGTGCATCAGAGAGATGGTACATATATGCTTTTCTCGGAGTTATTCACCGAATATATCCAAAAGTATTACTCGCTAAAATTACCCGTCAAAGAACGGCGATTACTGGCTATTCTCAAGAAGAATGAGGGACGAGTTGTCACCAAGCATGAAATATACGATGCCGTGTGGCGAGGAAACGAGGTAGGGTCCGAGTGGGCGCTCAACGCACTTATATATAGGTTGCGTAGACACCCAGCTTTTCGCTCTCAATCGTACACAATCGAGAGCCACAAAAAGATTGGCTATTTACTCATTAAAGTTTAATCAATACACTACGATACACGTATACGATCTGAACCTACACTCTATTGTTGGCAAGATATTCCTTGACTCTTTCATGCAGCAGTTCAACCCGTCGTATTGTTTGCTTGCCATCACCCAGAGTGTTCCGATCTCTTATTTTGTAGCTTCGCACTGACGAGCCAGTCGGAAACTGCTGCCATGTGAAGTCAATATGGTGCTCTTCACCGTTGACTGTCAATACGGTCCAGAAGTGCTTTTCCATAGACCCTCCGGTCCATACTTCTCCTTCAACTATTTCTACTTCCGGAAAAAAGAATTGAACGATACGCGAAGTGGGGTAACACTGACCAAGCGCAGGGTTACCCTCTTCAAAAACTTCTAGATATGCCGTATCTGGCTTCCACGAAGCTTCAAGCGCTTCTCGGAGTTGAGTCATGTTCATATCCACTGCTTTATATCACAAGTCTTATAGACTCGATAGCACCTTTTCAAGCCATCCTAAGGTACGATGGTTCGTGGCTGGCTCTGGCATCGAGGTGTCACCAGGAGACGGCAAGATAGACTCTACTGCTTGTAAATAATCATCCTTGTGAAACGGCTCGACTTGTATATGGGGTAATGATTTTCTCATTTCATTCACAAGCTCCTCTTGCATCCCCCCTGCACCGTATTGTCCATTGTGATGACTTGCTCTAATAGTAACACCGTGAGTATAGCCATGCAGTGCGTTCATTGTGGTAGACCATGTAAAAGAAAGTGGCATCGCGTCTTCTTCAACACCAGCATCAAACAGTATATGGAACCAAGGTTCTGTGCTTTCCTCAACCCCAAGAGTTCTTCTGTTTAAAACAGACAATAAGGGTTCGACATTAAAAGAGTGCGTAAATGATTCTCGAAAACGTTCTTCTGATGATTTAGGGGCTAGCCTATAATACTCACGAAGCAACTCTTGGCACGATACGTCAGTACCTTCCGGAATCGTCAGGCCATTGCCATCTAAAACGCCATAGGCAATAGCGTCTGAGCGTTCATATCTTGTTAATCTGACTCCATATACTGGGCCAAACAAAGAATGGGAAAGACATGCCTCGCCCCATCTATCTATACTCCGTTCTTCTAGCCGCTGCTGAGCTGGTATCTCCATATGTATCTCCTTGATTCCTACATACTATCACATAAAGTAATACCACTAGACCTTGTAGCTCTACCGGCTCGAGACAAAAACGACATCAACCCAAAGAAAAAACACCTACGCAGGGTAGGTGTTTTTTCTTGGAGGGTCCACCGAGACTTGAACTCGGGACACCCTGCTTAAAAGGCAGGTGCTCTAACCAGCTGAGCTATGGACCCGCATAAAGCGGCAACTTATACAAAATACCATTTTATAGAGGTAATTGTCAATGCTTGTTATGTTTCGGTGCTTTTTCTGAGCGTGACAACACCATGTCTAGCAGGCCAAGCAGCAGCAGTGCCGTAATCACCGAGTTACGGTTGTCTTCGATAAGCTCATAGAGTTCACCGACATGCCCGCCGCCAAGCGCAAGAACAGGCAGAAGTAGCGCCACGCCAAACACGGCGATAGCAAAAGCCTGTACGATGCGCGGCAACAAACTTTTTTGTTTCGGGCTGAACAGCATCGCCAGTAACCCCGGCACGACCACGAGCAGAGCGAACGATACGTCGCGCATTGAAACTCCCGGCAGGTATATACTCTCGTACGTCTTGAGGCCATCTGCCCACATCAACGCCAGCAGGTATCCTGCGCTAAACGCAAGCACCGTAGCACCGAATCTACCCGCCCTGAAATACGAAAGCAGGAATAGCCCCAGCAACGCTCCGCCAGCCGTCAGAAAAAAGCTCATATTTCCTTACTTGTTCCGCTAAATACCGCTGTTTGTCCCACTTTGATTCCCTTTTCTTCCACTACGCCGCTCTGGAACTCCACCACGTAACGAGCTTTTTCTTCGGGTGCGAATGTTTTATTTGGATAGCTGTCCGGCGGCACGTTCGTCACGAAATCCACGACTTGCTTTTTGTCATTCAGCCACACGATATCGATCGCATAATTCATGTCTTTCATCCAAATAGACCACTTTTCGTCACGGTCAAAAATAAATACCATCGCCTCATCTCGAGGCAAATGATGCGTCCCAGATAGACCCTTGATACGCGTCCTATCAGTATCGGCGATACTGATTTCGAAACGTTCGCCGTTCAGGTGCATCACCGCCTTTGGCGATACGAAGTACGAATATGCCAACTGCCCAATCACTACTAGAACCAGGAGTGCCAACAAAACGCCGAAAACTTTTTTATCCCATCTTTTCTGCCCGCTGCCCATTGGTACCCATTGTACCATTCGTGTACATACCGAACCAGGCGCTACTACACTTTGAACTTCAGTTGCTATCATGATAACCTAAGGGTATGAGAAAAACCACAAGCGGGTTTACAATTGTTGAACTCCTTATCGTTATCGTCGTCATAGCCATACTTGCGGCGATTTCAGTCGTTGCCTATACAGGAATCCAAGACCGAGCAATAGCAAGCGCAGTCAAATCTGATTTGGCTAACTTTGCAAAGAAAATCGAGATTGCGAAGATAGATTCGAGTGATGGTGGATACCCTGCCGTGCCTACGGCAAGCATGGGCATCAAGACAACGAAAAACATGTACCAGACCGATGGCCGCTCAAACTGGTACTATTGCGCTACATCAGATCATACCGAGTACGCCCTTGGCGTCATCGACAGTAAAAACAGGCAATACTTTCAGTCGTCTATAGACGGGTTATCGGAAGGTGTCAGCGGTATAGGCGCTGCATCAACATGCTCGAAGGCCAGTGGCGGAACCAGCACGACCGGCTATAGTATTGGATACGCCTGGGGTGGCACGACTGGTACATGGAATGCTTGGACTAACTAACCAACTAAAATATTAAGCTCCGACTTTATCTTTACGGACACGCCGCTTGGCGTTTAGCTCAACATACTCGATGATCGCACTAGCGACGTCGCGTCCAGTCACTTTTTCAATACCAAACCCAGGGCTGGCGTTGACTTCGAGGACGAGAGGTCCCCTACTCGAGCGCATCATGTCGACGCCAGCGACCGTCAGACCCATCGCTTTGGCAGCTTTGATAGCGGTTTTGCGCTCTTCGTCGGTTAGTTTGATGATAGTACCCGCTCCACCTTGGTGCAGATTCGAACGAAAGTCATCATCAAGGCTCTGGCGCTTCATGCTCGCGACCACTCGTGAGCCGACGACGAAAGCACGAATATCGGTTCCGGCGGACTCCTCAACATATTCTTGCAAGAGAATGTTCGTGCCCTCATCGTTCGTCAGATAGAACGCCTGTAGGGTCGACTTGGCAGCCTTTTTCGTTTCGGCGAGAACGACACCATTACCATGCGTACCAGTCGCAAGCTTGATGATCACCGGCGTCCCGAGGTGCTCAAGGAGGTCATCAATATCAGTCGTATTACGCGAAACGACCGTCTTTGGAATACCGACACCAGCTTTGGCAAGTAGTTGCATGCTGCGCAGTTTATCGCGAGAACGCGTAATCGCGATGGAACTGCTAATCGTGTAGATACCTTTCATCTCGAATTGGCGCACGATCGCCGTACCGTAACGTGTCATATGACTAGCGATACGCGGGATGATGGCGTCAAAATCGCTCAGGTCCTCGCCGTCATAACTGACGGTCGGATTGTTCTGCTCGATCGACGCATAACAGTCGCGGTACTTAACGACTCGTACTTCATGCCCACGCTTAAGCGCCTCTTCTTTGAGGCGTTTCGTAGAATAATTTCCTGGGCCGTTGCTTAAAATAGCGATTTTCATACTTCGTTCATCCCATCCGTATCATA
>CBFGYC010000064.1:0-4188 GCA_965652985.1 uncultured bacterium
CCGTCGGTGCAGTACAGAATCACATTATCGGGGTCGTCGTCGCGTTCGTGCGCCGTACGGTAGCCGATGATAGACGTGCTGTCTTCAAGGTTTCTTTCTGCCCACTCCTCTCGCACGCGGGACGAAAGATTCCGGGCGGCTAGAATCCGTGGTTGGGTGACGATAACTTTGTCGTACCCTGCCTCGGCTAGGTATTGTGGCACTTGCGTGCTCTTGCCTGCTCCGGTTTCAGCGGTGACTATCGTAACCTGACTAGCATTGACCGCAGCTAGAATCGTATCTTTATATTCTAAGATAGGTAGCTGGTTGGAGGAACCTGGAGTAGTAACCATACCACTCCATTGTATCCTAGAGCCTGCGTGAATTGCCACGATGCAGCCAAAAAGATTAGCCTGTAATCCTGCCTAGCTGGTTTTTCGCTTTGCGTATCCGATTTTCTACACCGGATGTCGTCAGGTCGGCATCTCTCCGTTGTTGATAGGCCTCGTCGTATTCGTCGAGAGCAAGTCGTATCATGTCGGCGCTCTTTATCTTCGCGCCAAGATCGCGGCGCTGATCAGCGGGCCATAACGTAAGGTTTATGTCACCGGAAAAGGTTTTTACGCTACGCTCGATGGCGTCGATGCTGTCGAGTGCTTCGTTAACAAAAGCAGACGATCCTAAGTGGCGGACAAGTTTGGTTGGTGCCCTTAGCTTATTTCTTTTGTCTATATCGGGGTATGTGCCGTCAAGTGACTGTATTCTTTGCTGTGCCCTGGACATGTCTCTGCTTAAGACGGCGTGCCTGAAGTTGTCATACGCAAGTAAAACCTCGCGGCCAATTTCTGGCTGGTAGGTTCGTAGAATTAGCCGGCTTTCTATGTCGTTCTGGCTATCGGTCAGGAATAAAGGTCCGTTGTTTTCGGCATGAAAGCTAAGCCAAGGTCTTCTTTCGAGCGCTTGGTGCTTGTTTCCAAATTGTGAACGATACAAAATGATATTCCCCCAGATGAAATTCGCACCGCCTTGATCCCTACTGAATTCATTGAGCGCGAAACCACCCAAGGCAGGCGTGATATCGGTGCAAAGCTTTTCGACGGGCGTGTCGATGAGATGAACTCTTCCAGACATATCATCTTCCATGAGTAGGAAGGAGTGTTGGTTGGCAAAACTTACTCTATGCGGTATACCGAGCTGGTCGAGGCATTCGGAAGTAATAATAGAGTGACCATGACAGTTGGTCGTGTGGCCCGACTCGATCCATTCCGGGCTTAATTCGGGCTGTTTGCTTGTATGCCTAGAAAAAGTGATGGCTTCACGAATAAGGCCAGCAACGGCATGCGCGGCAGCAACGTCGTCATCATATGACTTATTGGAATCCTCATAGCTTTTACGAATCTCCTCGAATTGATAGGAGTGAGGGAGAGGTTGTCGTGCCGCATTTGTTTCGCTAGAGCCAGGAGATGGTACCTTTACTCTTTCGGATAACATTATTTAATTAATTATAAAATAAATGTCGTTATGAATCAATATGGGTCTCAATAGTGCGCCCAAGGTTGTATACTATACCTATGGATATATACGAACAATCATTGCAGCTGCATAAAGACAAAAAAGGTAAGATCACCACTGCCCTACGTGGTGAAGTGACGCCAGAAACGTTGAAACAATTTTATTCGCCTGGCGTGGCAGAGGCTTCGCGCTATGCGACCAATTCTGCCGAAAAGCTACGTGAGGTATCATGGACGAATAATTTAGTGGCGGTCGTCTCTGACGGCTCGTCGGTATTGGGGCTCGGCGACATTGGCCCTGAGGGTGCGATGCCGGTTATGGAAGGAAAAGCCATGCTCTTTAAGCATTTCGCGGATGTTGACGCCGTACCGATCGTGTTGAACGTGCATACGGCCGATGAGATTGTCGAAACCGTCGAGCGGATCGCACCGAGCTTTGGCGGTATCAATCTTGAGGACATCGCTGCCCCCAAGTGTTTTGAAATCGAAGAGCGGCTGAAGGCATCGCTTAACATCCCGGTTTTTCACGATGATCAGCACGGCACGGCAGTGGTCACGCTGGCCGGGCTTATCAACGCTGCCAAGCTGGCTGGAAAAGATATCGCCACTCTACGCGTCGTCGTGGCTGGGGCTGGTTCTGCCGGTGTGGCGACAGCGAAGCTACTAGCACTCTACGGTGTCACGGATATAGTGATGGTGGATAGCAAAGGAATTATAGCCAGCGACCGGGACGACCTGAATCCGCAGAAGCAGGAACTGGTTTCACTTAACACTCAGAATCGCTCGGGCAGTCTTGCTGACGCTGTAGCGGGCGCAGATGTCTTTATTGGCGTATCGCGGGCTGGCCTACTGACGGTTGACATGGTCAAAACGATGGCTGATAAGCCGATCATCTTTGCGATGGCTAACCCTGACCCGGAAATCATGCCCGAAGACGCTCTGGCTGCTGGCGCGTTCGTGATCGCTACAGGCCGCAGCGATTACCCAAATCAGATAAATAACGTGCTTGGTTTCCCTGGCATCTTCCGCGGCGCGCTTGATAGCGGAGTGACCAAGATTACTGATGAACACAAACTCGCTGCTGCCGAAGCGCTAGCGGCACTCGTCGAAAGTCCGTCACCAGAAAAAATTATTCCGGGACCATTTGATGCGGGCGTAGTCGAGGCTGTGGCTGGCGCCATCAGCTGATTGACCAACAGTGCTACGAGCCGTAGTGGTATAATAAAGAACAAGAATTAGCTAATCGGAGAGCCATATGCAAGAAGACGTGCAGCAAACAGAAGTTCGAGAAACTAATGTCCAGGATGGCAACACAACCGTACAAAGGCAGGCTGTGGCCAGGAGCAGCCGCATGTCGCCGCTAGTATTGGTGCAGCGAATCGTGTGGTTTGTTGTTGGTCTCATCAATGTTATCATCGCTTTGCGGTTCGTATTCCTGCTGCTCGGCGCGAACCAAGGTGCTTCGTTTACAGATCTGGTTTACTCGCTTAGTGCGCCGTTCGTAGCTCCGTTCGCGGGTATTTTTGCTGAGCCGTCATATGGCCAGTCATTTTTTGAAGTCAGCAGTATCCTTGCGATTATAATCTATACGCTTATCGGCTGGGGTATCGCAAAAGCTCTGACGCTTGCTAGGCCGCAAGACGAAATATAATTGTTGAGTAAGGCGAGAAATATAGCGAGCCTAGCTGGGCTCGTTATATTTTTATTTTCTGAATCGGTACGCTACCCAGGCAATACTGCCGATAATCGATGCGGCCAGCGCGACTATCAATAGTGTCACTGCAGCTAGGTTGGTAATGGTTGGTCTTGTCGCTTCGACTGAGAAATAGGTGGCCGTCTGGCAGCTCTTGCTGTCGTTTACGATAATGTAACCGCTATAGGTTCCCGTGTCTTGGTACGTATGGGTAGCGTTCAGCTGGTTACTTGAACCTATGCCGAAGCGTTCGTTACTACCGTCGCCCCATGAGACGTACACAATTCCCGCACTTCCTTCTGGTATGCTACCAGAAACCCCCAACAGTTTCCCGATAGTGGCCGTAAGATGATGTTCTTCAAGAGCAATGCCCGGGCGGCAAGCTGGTAAGTTGCTTGAATCTGGTCGATGAATCGTTATTGTTCGTGAGCTGTCGCTACACCTCCCTTCCTGACAGGCCTGGGCATGTAGTGTGTGTAGTTTTTTGTACGGTGAAAAGTAAAATTGCCATATACCATCTTCGCCTGCTAGCACGGCGCCAATAACCGCATTATTGTCGTAGAGGGTGATGATTGCTCCGGCGGTAGCGCGACCCGTCATGACAAATGGCTGAGCGCTGGTATATTCGCTCTCGGTAGGAAACGCTATCTCAGGTGCCGTTATAGGCTGCCTCATAAATTGAGCAGTGAATCCTCCGAATAAACGGCTTGGTGGCCTAGCGGGCGGCTGAGCCGGTGGCGTAATAGCAAACGTGCCTGCAACGACATAATCACTGACGTCTGTTCCCGCGGCCACTTCTACGCCAAAGGTGTAGATGCCGACCGACGAGAGTGATTCTACGAGCAGCGGGACTTTGTATTTGCCTTCACTGTCGGCTGCTGCTGTGAGTACTGTCGAGGGTTCAATGGTGACTTTGACTGTAGCATTCGGTATAGCTTGCCCGCTAAAGTTGAGTGTGCCCTGTTTAAGCACTGCCGAATCGGGGCTCACGGTGATTGTCGGGGG
>CBFGYC010000065.1:0-4110 GCA_965652985.1 uncultured bacterium
GTATACGGGTAATCTATTCCCTGGCAAGCAGTAGTCTGCGTCACAGATACATTACCTAGAGCCGCCATACCGCTACTTGAGTCATACATAAAACCATTGCCAGATTTACTTCTTGCACCGATGCGGAATGCCCCGCTACCGCTTGCAGTCCCATTTCCAGTGCAATAGAAAAGATTAGGAATTGTCGTCATGTATGCGTCTTTTGATACTGCAAAGGTAAAGCCAGGAAAGTTCGTTGAATCACCCGTGGCACTGCTACCACTACTTGCTCTTGTTGCACCACCCCGAGGAAACTCGCCTGTATCCGCAGCGGCTAGTTGGATTTGTTTAGCAAGATTATTTAAATCATTCTGGACCACTGAATCGTTAGCCCGATTTTGAATTCCCGTATACGCGACCACACTTATAGCAGCTAGAATCGCGATGACGATAATGACAATCAAAAGCTCGACGATAGTGAAGCCGGTTGTGGTTTTTCTCATACTATTTAGGGTACCATCTTGCCTTTTCATAAACAAAGAATATCTCTTACTCGGTCCAATCCCACCATGTTTGATACTCCGTATTATAACCGTACGAACGCGACTCAAAAACTAGCCCGGGCAACATCGCGGAACAAGATGCGTTTACATTCCCCCAGCCATCTTCATATACTTGCATTCTGCCTGCAAGTGACGAGTAGTAATACCTTGTGTGCGACTGGCTAATGGCACCTACCGAGAATACCGGGTTTCCAGATACAGTACCTTTGCAGTATATGAAGTTATGTACGCCATCGGTCCGATATGAAGCACGGGCCACCGGAAAGTTACCTATACCAGTCGGCGCATCGGTATTATTGCCGTCTGGATATGCCCCAAACTCTGCCTGGTAAAGTAGAATCTTCTTTACGAAATTGTTTATATCAGACTGAACGGCACTATCATTCGCACGGTTTTGAATGCCCGTATAGGCAACGACGCTTATAGCAGCAAGAATTGCGATGACAACAATGACAATCAAGAGTTCTACGATAGTGAAGCCGGTTACGCTTCTTTTCATGCTATCACTATAGCATTTGGCCTAGATGCGGGCAAACGATCGCCGAAAAGGGACAACTAGTTGAGGGTGTAATAACAATCCTGCCTATTGGCATCGCCATAACCTGTCTGCATACCTAATGAAGGGCAACTCGTACCTCCGGCAAAGGTAGTATAAAGATGGTAGGTAGTGGCATTGATGTACCGCACCATCGGACCGGTCACATTAGAATAGACATACTTTTTAGTGTTGGCAGGTGGGACGCCTATACTACTCAGCTGAGAAATCAAATACGACCCAGTTGCTTCATCTGCCCTGTATATAGATGCCGAGTTCACCACGTAACAATACCCAGTCCCACTTGATTGAGGAAAACCGGTGCCCAAACAATACACATTTTGAGCATTCGTCCCTGGCCCGCCCGAAGTCGAAGGGTCGCCGCTCGCCACTGGCGAAGGGTAACTGCCATTGACTGCTTTGTAGGCCACGAAAAGCTTCTTCCATTGGGTGACCTCGCTCAATATGGCAGTTTCATTCGCCCTGTTCTGGATACCCGTATATGCAACGACACTAATTGCTGCGAGGATAGCGATCACCACGATCACAATCAATAATTCAACGATAGTGAAGCCGGTTATGCTTCGTTTCATGCTCTTTATGATATCAGCCTTATACTAAAACGTAAACGTATTAAGGCTATGAGGCTCTCGGTTCACGTAAAAAGGTGATCCCTGCTTTCAGTTTGTCCAAGTATTCCAGGAATTGCTCGATCCCTGGCCGAATGCCCACGAGTAACCCGTTTCGCTCGTCGAAATGCCTAAGTTCGGACATATATTCCCGTTGTTACTCCATGCCCCACTATACGGCTGAAATGTCCCGTTATAATATGCAATCCTTTCGCCTGAACTACTCACGGCACCCACGGCAAAGCGAGCATTGGCGCCGGAAGTTATCGCGCAGTAATAAAGATTGTTAATGCCTTTTTGATACGCTGACTTCGCCGGCTGGAATGTGATGTCAGATAATGTACCGTCATTACCGCCACCCGAAGGATACTCTCCAGTCACAGCATATTTTTGTTGGATAATCATCGCAAGGTTGCGCAGGTCGCTTTTCACAGCCGAGTCGCTGGCCCTATTTTGTATGCCCGTATACGCTACCACACTGATCGCTGCAAGGATCGCTATGACGACGATGACAATGAGGAGTTCCACTATAGTGAAGCCGGTTATGCTTCGTTTCATACCTTTAATATAGCCCATCGTCCCAACTCAGTCAAAATAGCTGCGCTTCAGTTAGTCTGTCCAAGAGTGCCACGATGGGCTGCCACCAGAGCCTGTGTTTCTACCGTGACCATATGAGAATGACCAACCGGCTTCTAAACCTGGCAGCATCGACGGACAAACACCAGAGCTAACCCCGCTCCAGGAGCCTGTGTACTGCTGTACATTCCCCTGCAGGGAAGAGTAGTAGTATCTGGTATCCGATTTGCTAACTGCGCCTACCGCAAAGGCAGGGGTGCCAGATATGGTGCCTACGCAGTAATAGAAATTATTCAATGCGTTCCCTGCCGAGTCGCTAACTAAATAAGAATCTTTCGATAACGAAAAATCTCCTACGCCTATCGGAGAAGCTGTACTTCTACCCGCAGGATATTCGCCGCTTTCGGCATGTACGAGCATAACTTTTTTAGCATAATTGCTTATATCGCTCTGTACAGCACTATCATTGGCCCTATTTTGTATGCCCGTATACGCCACCACACTGATCGCAGCAAGGATCGCAATGACAACTATGACAATAAGTAGCTCCACAATCGTGAAGCCGGTTATGCTTCGTTTCATGTAGCCACTATAGCACTTACGGTTTATTGAAGCTACAGTACGGGCATTCTGCTATTATGTGAATGTGTCAAATAAATTTACAAATAAGACCATTGCGATAGCTCTACTTAGTGTAGTTCTGTTATTTGCAGTATTAGTGTTTATGCTATATTTTTCATCAAAAGATTCAGAAATAATAGAGGATAATAAGCCAGTTAATACTAGTGTGGATGTCGATATACCTGAGCTTAAGTAGGAGCTTCTGAACGACAAAAATAATCTTAGGACTCCGGAGAATTCCAAGAGTCTCTCTTGTTTAGTCTATAAAAGCGACTTAAGATACTTGCCGGTAAATGACTCGTTGTCTTTTGCTATTGCTTCTGGCGTCCCTTCAGCCACAACCTGCCCGCCGCCCATGCCGCCTTCTGGGCCCATGTCGATGATGTAGTCGGCGGATTTGATGACATCGAGATTGTGCTCGATAATCACCATAGTATTGCCGCCTTCGACGAGCTGGTGCAAGATTCCCATGAGCCGCTTGACGTCGGCACTGTGAAGACCTGTGGTTGGTTCGTCAAGAATATAGAGCGTTTTGCCGGTCGAGCGACGGGAAAGTTCCGTTGCCAACTTGATGCGCTGCGCTTCACCACCGCTGAACGTCGTGGCGGGCTGACCGAGACGGATATAGCCAAGACCGACATTCACGAGCGTCTCAAGTTTGCGGGCGATCGCCGGCACATTTTCAAAGAATTCTGCCGCTTCTTTGACGGTCATTTCCAGGACATCGCTGATCGTCTTGCCTTTGTATTTGATTTCGAGTGCTTCGCGGTTGTAGCGTTTGCCGTGACAGACATCACATGTCACATACACGTCAGGCAAAAAGTGCATTTCGATTTTAATGACGCCGTCGCCCTGGCAATTTTCACAGCGGCCACCCTTGACGTTAAAGCTGAAACGCCCGGCCTTGTAGCCACGAATGTTGGCTTCTGGCGTACCAGCGAAGAGCTCACGGATCGGCGTGAAGACGCCCGTGTAGGTAGCTGGGTTCGAGCGCGGCGTGCGGCCGATTGGCGACTGGTCGATGATGATCGCTTTGTCAAGTTGGTTGATGCCGGTAACCTCATCGTGTTTGCCTGGCACGGTTTGTGCTCGATGCAGCCTTGCAGATAGCTCCTTGGCAAGGATGTCGTTGATAAGCGTTGACTTTCCGCTTCCGGAAACGCCACTCACGACCGTAAGCACGCCAAGTGGAATCGTGACATCGATG
>CBFGYC010000066.1:0-4068 GCA_965652985.1 uncultured bacterium
TGATGAAAAATCATTTTCACCTTCTGCTCTACCAAGAAGCCGAACGAGCAATGAGCGATTTGATGCGCGGCATCATGACAAGCTATAGCCGGTACTACAATACAAAATACAATTTGTCCGGATCGCTCTTTGAAAGTCGCTACAAGGCCTCACGCATCTCTTCTGATGAATACTTGATGCTTGCCAGCCGATACATTCACCTGAATCCGAAGGATTGGATGGCCTATCCCCATTCAAGTATTCACGATTATTACTTAGGAGCGCCAGAGTGGCTCGAGCCAGAGCGAGTAATCGACCTTTTTGGATCACTACCTATATACGCTGATTTTCTAAATGACTATACGGGCTACAAAGAGTCCCTCGAAATAGCAAAAGAAGAACTGGCAAATTAAAAAACCGCCTGTACGGACGACTGTTTAACTCGTGCAGCATAGTTGACACATTTCAAACATCAGCTGCGCTCTCTCAAGAAGAAAATAAACTAAAACATCTTGCTAAACAATTTAGACTTGCGGGGAATTTAACATCTTAGCTGGCTCTGTCTGCTAGTTCATCATCATAGTCTGAGCCGCGACCTGCCGCGGCTAACATATCACGACGTTTTTCGGTTTCCACCCAATGGGGTATATCCACAGCTCCTGAATCATCCAATAGCAGGCCTTCTATAATTTCCTTTGCTTCAACTGCTGTTTTCTTGTTTAGCCCTTTTACGTTCAGTTCGTGTGCTGTATTTTTGCCAATGATTCTTAAGCCGCCAAAAATAGGTGAGTTTATATAGACCACTCGCCCTATATCTCTTACTGGCATAGTTTCAACAAACGATACCAAAAACTCGTTCCTTACTACTGAAATTGTTTTTTCTTGAATAACTAGCTCATCAGGAAAAATATCTGCAATCCAATGTGCTCTTACTCTAAGCAGTTCACGGTTACGGTTTTTGGTTGAAGGCAAACTGCGAGACTCAACCCTACCAGCCTGTATCTGTGCAGGGTATGGCCTATTTCGGTCAGTTTGAGTTGCTCCGTTTGCCATCACAACCTCCCATATTTACTTACCTTTTACCGCTTTCTTTATTTTTGAAGATTTACTAGGTCGCAAAGTTACACCGTCTTTACTGTCATAGGCAAGCGTGACGAACGAGCCTTCGCTAATTTTGCCACCCAGTATTTCAGTGGCCAGTTTGTTCTCAACGTCCGTCTTGATGCGCCGCTTCAACTCACGAGCACCGTATTCTGGCTGATACCCTACATCTGCCAGATAGTCAACTAAGGATTCATCGAATGACAGTTCAATGCCTTGGGCACGGGCTGTGCGTTTTACCCGCTCCAGCTGAAGTTTCACGATAGCCTCGAGCTGCACTTTGGTGAGCGGGTGGAAAACGATGACCTCATCAATACGATTAAGAAACTCTGGACGGAAATGCTGGCGAAGTACTGCCATCAGTTCAGCTTTTGCGGCTTCATACTCCTCGTCGGTAGCACCGTCAGCCACCTTTTCCTGGATAATTTTAGCACCTAGATTAGAGGTAGCAATAATCAAAGTGTTGGTAAAATCCACGACACGACCTTTGCCATCGGTCAAACGGCCATCATCAAAGACTTGCAGTAGCACATTATAGACATCGGGATGGGCTTTTTCTATTTCATCTAATAGCAGCACGCTGTACGGGCGACGGCGTACGCGTTCCGTTAATTGTCCACCTTCGTCGTACCCCACGTATCCAGGCGGTGAACCAATCAACCGAGCCACGCTATGACGTTCCATGTATTCACTCATATCAATGCGCGTTACCGCGTCTTCATCACCAAAGACTACCCAAGCCAGAGCTTTAGCCAATTCGGTCTTGCCAACACCTGTTGGACCGAGAAACAGGAAGGTCGCAATCGGCTTACTACCTTCACTTAAGCCTGCGCGATTAAGCCGTACCGCGTTAGAGACGGCGGTAATAGCTTCTTCTTGGCCGATAACACGCTCGTGCAACCGCTCTTCCATCTTCAATAACTTTTCTTTTTCTTCCTGAGTGAGCTCGCTTACAGGAATGCCCGTTATGTTAGCCACGATTTGGGCAACGTGTTCAGCAAGTACCTCGCGGGAGGTAACGCCTTTCTTTTGGCGCCACTCTTGAGTCAGCGTATCTTTTTCGGAAGTTTTGCCCTTGATTTGCTGCTCTAATCTATCAGACTCTTCAAACTGCTTATGAGTTGTAGCGTATTCCTGTTCTCGCTTCAGCTTGGAAATTTCATCTTCTTTTTCCTTAATATCCTGCGAGAAAGTATCCGCTCCAATCCTTACGCGGGAAGCAGCCTGGTCAATTAGGTCAATTGCTTTGTCTGGCAAGAACCTATTACTTATATAGCGATCAGATAGTTCGGCTGCCGCAACAATAGCCTCGTCGCTAATTTTGATTTTATGATGAGCTTCATACTTGTCTCGTAGGCCTCGCAAAATTTCAATGGTTTGTTCTACAGTAGGCTCAGGTACCAGCACGGGCTGGAAACGACGTTCTAGAGCAGCATCTTTTTCAATGTATTTTTGGTATTCGTTCAAAGTAGTAGCTCCAATTAAATGAAGTTCGCCTCGGGCTAAACTGGGTTTAATTACGTTGCTCACGTCTAAACCGCCCTCGCCGCCGCCCTGGCCGGCGCCAACCACCGTATGAAGTTCATCTATGAAAATAATCAGCTCGTCTTGATGGGCAATAATTTCGTCCAACACGGCTTTAATCCGCTCTTCAAACTCGCCCCGATACTTGCTACCGGCGACCATTGCGTTCAAATTAACTTCGACAACTCGCTTATCCTGCAAAACCTGTGGTACTCGACCGCTGTAAATCCGTTGTGCCAGTCCTTCCACGATAGCCGTTTTCCCTACGCCTGGCTCACCTATTAAGACGGGGTTATTTTTAGTGCGTCGCGCAAGTATCTCGATCGTCGTCTCAATTTCTTTAGCTCGTCCAATTACCGGGTCGAGCTTACCTTGGCGGGCCAGCTCGGACAGGTCGCGAGAGTACTTATCCAGTTGGGGCGTGGTTGATTGGGTTTCGACGCGACCCTCTTCAGCGCCCTTACCTACGACCTTCACAATCTTTTGGCGTAGGCTTTCTGGAGTCAAACCGTATTTGCGTAAAATGTCGCCGGCCATTCCTTCGTCTTCTTGAAGTAAGCCGATGAGCAGATGTTCGGGGCCAATGTAGCCATGTCCTAACTGACGCGAACTACTAAATGCTTGCTCTAGTACCTGTTTCAATCGTGGTGAAACGGTTACTTCAATATTTTTCTCACCTGTGTCCTTTTGGTCGCCTTTGGGAGCATTGGAGTCAATGTAGCCCTTTATATCCTCACTCTTCAGCTTAAACTGTTTGAAAATTTCCTGAACTACATCGGAGTCGGCTAGGGCATAGAGTAGATGCTCGGTGTCTACCTCGCGACGGCCGAATTTAACAGCAGTTTCAGCTGCCTGCTGGATAATCTTTTTGGTATTTTCGGAGATGTATTCTTCTATGTTGGTAGCTTCTCGTTCGCGAGGAAGAGGCATGCCTAGCTGGGATGCAAAGCTGGGAAAATCATCACCAAAAAAATCATTAACGCCTTCGTTCGAAAATAAGGATTCAAAAGGGGAGGTTTGCGCTTGCTGAGACCTTAATTGGTTATAATGAACCGAGCATAACTCCAAAATTGCTTCTTGACCGTTACGAGTAACTCTCACAGCATGAGTAGCTGGCCTTCGATTATCGATATCGCATATTCCATCAGTCATATACTAGCCTCCACTACCAATCCTTATCTTGTTGCTAAACTTTACTTTATATTTATCATTCTATCTGTAAAATTATTCACAATAAAAAATACCAGCTTCATAGCTGGCTTTTTCTTGTTGTGCCATAAGCTACGAAGCTAAAACTAGATATACGAGACATAATGCGTTGCAGGATTAACTCCTATAAGCATGAACGGTATGATGTAGGTATATGCTTAAATGCAAAACAAATGAAATAGAATTGAAGAAACTTGTACTATTGTCGCTAGGTGGAGGCCTTCTCTTAGGTTTAATCGCTGCTTTTGGCTGGAA
>CBFGYC010000067.1:0-4061 GCA_965652985.1 uncultured bacterium
AAACCGATGAGCGGTCATATCACGTTTCTCACGGGCACAATGTCTTTGTTTCTTTTGAGGATAAATACCCGATTTTGAATCGTAAGGCTTCACTCCGTCTTGGTTCGAAGATAGACGCGGCGCATAAGTCGATTTGGGGCAAAAGATTCCTAAGGGATGGCAGCGCCATTAATCAACCGATGTCGAGCTGGGTAAGTAAAAACTTATCTGAAGATCAAGTACTTATTACGGGCCACAGCCACTATCCGGAGCTCGACTTATCGAACCGCTTCATGAATTCTGGTTTTATAGGTTTTGGTTACGGCAATTATGCTATCGTTGACGGCAGCGGTCCTCGAATCGTCAAAGAGCGATACTAAAGTTACTCGCTAGATAATTTTGAAAAAGAAGATTATACTAACAGTGCCTTACGTTACTTAAAATAAAAGGAGCGAGCGCATGTTCTTGAAATCAGATGCATATCCGGCTAGTCTTAAGGTTGACTATCCAAAAAAACTTGACCGCATGTCGACGTTTTTCCGTGCCATTATTATAATTCCGATTTTTATTATTCTTACCCTACTCTCCGGCGCTGGTATCGGCGGCTATACGAGCAGTCAATCCCGGGATATGACATCCGCGCAGGATAGCAGCGAAATGACGACCGAGGATTCTCAGAGCGGAGAGGCTGTGAACGTGCAGCTAAAAGAAGACCTCGAAGCAGGCACCGCAGGAATCGCGACTGGACTATTCGTGGCAACGGCGCTCATGATACTGTTCCGCCGGCGTTATCCGCGGTGGTGGTTCGACTTTGCCCTAGAACTGAATCGCTTCACGATGAGGGTAACCGCTTTTTTCCTTCTTTTGACCGATAAGTATCCTTCTACCGAAGACGCTCAGTCGGTACATGTGGATTTGAAGTACCCAAACGCGGAGAAAGATTTGAATAGGTGGCTACCGCTCGTCAAGTGGCTACTTGCTATACCGCACTACTTCGTTTTGGTTATTTTAGGAATAGGAGTATTCTTCGCGGTGATCGTTGCCTGGTTCGCGATTCTCTTCACAGGCCGTTATCCTAAAGGGCTTTTTGACTTCGTCGTCGGCGTGCTTCGCTGGAGCTGGCGAGTCGGTGCGTATGCATTTTTACTTACGACTGATAAATATCCTAAGTTTAGTCTCGATTAGCTTTTAGCGAGATGTTTTTGGAAAACAGAGCTCGGATATAAAATAATCCTAGAGTAGGATATGGGCGTGTTGAACAGTTGATTCTTCTGTACTACAGTTAAATAGTGAGTGATCCATCAAGATCTAAGAATTCGTACTGGCTGGAAAGTACAAGAAGTCCAGGTTATCCTACGCTTGCCGACGATACGGAAACCGATGTAGTGATTATTGGCGCTGGCATTGCTGGTCTAACCTCGGCGTATCTTTTAAAAAAGGCAGGCCTTAGAGCCATTGTCTTAGAGAAGGATACGATTGGGGAAGGTGTGAGCGGTCACACTACTGGAAAAATCACTTCCCAACACAATCTTATTTACAATACGCTTACGTCACGCCTAGGCGAAAAGACAGCACGAATCTATGGAGAAGCTAATCAACAGGCGATTCAAAAAATTTCCGAAATTGTACACTCTGAACACATAGACTGCGACTGGCGACATGAGGATAGTTATGTCTACACGACCGATTCGGCTAAGGTATGGGAGCTTCAGAAAGAAGCAGAAGTAGCGGCGAAGCTCGGGTTACCTGCGACTTTTGAACGTACGACTGATTTACCGTTTGAGGTGGCGGGAGCAGTACGGTTTTCGGATCAAGCAACCTTTCATATTCGAAAGTATTTACTCGGATTAGCGAGAGCTATTGAAGGCGACGGAGGTCATATTTACGAGAAGTCCCATGTATTTAGAATCAAGGACGGCGAACCAGGGAAGGTAAGAACAGCAAAAGCAAGTGTTCATGCTAAGCATATCATCGTAGCGACCAATGTACCGACGTTTCCATTGATGGCACGTGGATCGTACTGTTTAGCCGAATATCCGATGCAGTCCTATATCGTAGCCGGGAGGATTGACCGTGAGATAAGAGGTATGTACATTTCACCGGATAAAAACCACTATTCGATTTTACCGGTAAAAAACGGCGATGACAGTCTACTTCTTATCGGTGGCGAGGGTCACATCCCACTCACGCGCTTTAACACTGAGACCCGCTATAAACGCCTGGGCGATTACGCAAAGAGACATTTTGGGGTTACGGCCGAATACCACTGGAATCATCGTGACTACCTGGGCTATGACGACATGCCTCTTATCGGTCAGCTTTACCCTTGGTCAAAACACGCCTATACTGCTACCGGCTTTATGAAGTGGGGTATGACGAACGCGACGGTTGCGGGGATGCTGCTGACGGACCAAATCTGTGGGGTTGAGAATGAATGGGCGCACACCTTTAACCCGTACAGGCTCAAGGCGCCTGCTTCGATTCCTAAAGTAATCGGTGAGCACCTAAGTATCAGATAAAGCTATAATAGTACCCGATAGGAGAAGTTGTTGTGAATGATATGAGAAACGAATTAAAGCTACGAAACACAGTTGATGATCGAAGAACTGCGCGAGGAAGTCAGGAGTGGTAAAAAGTTACGAAGGAAATAACCGCATGATAGAAACGGTGATAATAGATTTTGACGATACGCTTTGCCTTACGGAAGCGGCGTGTTTTGAGATGGAAAATGAAACCCTTGCCGCCATGGGCAGGGTGGCGATGACCCGCGAGGTACACATTAAAACCTGGGGACAGCCGCTTTTCGAGGCCATCAAGGAGCGCTCTCCGGGAATCGACGTCGAGGCTTTCAAGGCGGCATACCATCCGATCATCCTTGAATACACGAAGTCAGGAAAGCTGGATACTATACCCGAGGAAAATTACCAAGCCCTCGATAGACTCATCAAAATGGGCAAGATGTTGTTCGTCTTGACGTCCCGGACGCATGGAGAATTAAAGCATCTTCTAGAGCCGGATCATTTGCTTGCTTCGCGCGTTAAAGCGTTTTACTACAAAGACAATATGCAGTACCACAAGCCGGACCCGCGTGCATTCGATGAGTTAGTAGGGGAGAACGGGCTCACGCCTGCGAATTGCGTCTATGTGGGTGACTCGTTAGGAGACATGGCGGCATCGAAACAGGCCGGAATGCACTTTGTCGCGAGCCTTGAGAGTGGCCTACGTCAAAAGCAAGACTTTGACCCAGAGATGGTAGATGCCTCCATCATGCGGTTTCCTGAGATCGTCGATGTGATTCAATCTTTTGATGCGGCCAACGGCTAGCTAAACTGAAGCGCCGACAAGATGGCCGATAGCGAATGTTATTGCCATGGCCAGTCCGCCTCCTAGAAAAACGCGTAGGGCGGCTCTAAGCTTATGCCCTCCACCTATAGATGCGGCGACTGCTCCTGAGGCCGAGAGCGCGACAAGAGAGGCTAGAGAAATTACCCATAGACCGGTCTCTTCGTTCGACAAGATGGCCGCGAGTATTGGAACGAATGCACCAACAGTAAATGACGATGCAGACGCAGATGCCGCCTGTAAAGGACTGGCTTTGTTCCGATGGCTGATCCCAAGTTCTGTTCGCGTGTGAGCTTCGATAGCATTGTGTTCATGAAGCTGCTTTGCAACTTGTTTTGCGAGGCTGGTACTCAAGCCGCGTTTCTGATAGATCCAAGTAAGCTCTGCGAGCTCTTCTTCCGGGTTCTCCCGGAGGGATCGTTTCTCGATTTCGATATCGGAAAGCTCGGAATCTCGCTGTGAACTGACGGAAACAAATTCGCCAGCGGCCATGGAGAGTGCTCCGGCTGTCAGACCGGCGATGCCGGCGGTCAGTATGGCGGTGGGATTTCCACCCGATGCTGCCAAGACCCCAAGCATTAAACTTGCGGTGGACACGATGCCATCGTTGGCGCCGAGCATGGCGGCACGAAGCCACGGAGCGCGGTGCGATTTATGTTCTTCTTCTGGATGTGGACTAGGAAATGCGTTCATGGTTACACAAATGGTAATTATAGCACAAGGAGGCGAGCGAAATGGCT
>CBFGYC010000068.1:0-4015 GCA_965652985.1 uncultured bacterium
GCCGAGGATAGCGAGAGACAGCTACGATTCATGGCGGAATCAATGCCGCAAAAGATTTTCATGGCCAAACCCAATGGCGAAAATGAGTATATTAACCCACAGTGGGAAGAATATATAGGCAACCATTCTAGCAAAAAATTGCACGAAAACTGGGCAAAAGCAGTGCATCCCGACGATTTCCAGGAGAACATGGAACTTTGGAAACACTCCCTTGAAACAGGAGAGCCGTTCCAGTTCGAACACAGGTTGAAGCGAAATGATGGTACGTACGTTTGGCACATCACCCGGGCGGAGGCACTCCGTAACGACAATGACGAGGTTGTCGGCTGGGTCGGTTCTTCTACGGACATCGAAGATATCAGGAAGACGCGCCAACTCGAAGCGAGCACGGCGAAACTCATCAAGCAGCGCACCCAGCTGATGGAACTCAATACTGCCAAAGACGAGTTTATTTCCCTTGCTTCCCATCAGCTGCGCACACCAGCGACAGGCGTGAAGCAATATATTAACATGGCGCTTGACGGCTACGGTGGAACTGTGCCGGCGAAAATCAGGGTGTTCTTAGAGAAAGCCAACGAGAGTAACGAACGTCAACTCTCGGTCATCAACGACCTCCTACAAGTCGCGCAGATGGACGCCGGAAAAGTAGTGCTCCGTAAAGAAGACGTTGATATAAACCAGCTGGTGGCCGATATTATCCGCGAACAGAAATCGAAATTCTCGTCGAGGGACCAAGACATCATGTTTAAAAAATCAGGTGCGAAACTACAAGTATTCGTTGATGAGACGAAAATACGAATGGTGATCGAGAACATTATCGATAACGCCAGCAAATATACTCCTGCGGGCAAAAATGTCACTGTCCGCCTGACACGGTCGCACGGCATGGCGCATATCGCCATACAGGACGAAGGCGTCGGCATCGCCAAAGATGATATAGATAAGGTATTTCATAAGTTCATCCGGCTCGATAACCCGATGTCCACCGAAGTCGGCGGCACAGGCCTCGGGCTCTATTGGGTGCAAAAGGTCGTTGCCCTGCATGACGGAAGCATATCAGTCACCTCGAAAGAGGGTAAAGGAACGACGTTCATGGTTTCTTTACCGCTCTCTTAGGAGGCTCCGTCTAGTATTTAAAGATCTGGCCGCTTTCTTTTTTCCATGGATCGATATGCGCCGGCAAGTCATCACCCCTTTCCTTGATAAAACTGATGATACTACTGGTGGCGAATTGTCGCTGGGCCTCTTCGAGCCTGGTAGCCACGTCGTCCCTGAAACCAAGCATCGCATGGCCGATAGCGATATGGTCGTAATCTTCGTCGCGTAGCCGGCTTAAGGATTCGCGCCCACTCGCCAAGTCGTCTAGAATGCTCCGTTCGGGCGACGGAAAGTAAAAACCGTACAAGGTATCCCCCGCGATAAGCGTCACTGAATCGGCCTGCTCTACCCGGTAGCACACCGAACCCGGCGTGTGCCAAGGTGTTCTTATGGGTGTGATCAAGGCATGCTCGGTTCTCACGAAAAAACCATGATCAACCCTGCCCGCGACCTTGATCGGGTGCACCTCCTCCTCGTAGTAGTACGCTACCGTAGAAGTACTATCGCCACTTTCCACTCCTTCGGCGTCTTCCGTCGGCACGAAAAGCCTGGCGTCGCTCTCTTCGGATAAAAGCTCCATGCCGGACACATGATCCCAATGCCCGTGCGTGGCAATTACCGTTTCGATATCACTTGCCATGAGGCCCAAACGGCCCAGACTACGCTTCAGTTCAGGATATCCCAGCCTGCTGCCACACTCGATGAGCACCGAATCCACCACGAACGTGTTGGCATCAAGCGGGTGGGTTATGCCTTCGCCTCCCACTTGGTACAACGCGCCTACGGACGGAAGAGTATCGACTAATCTCATAGAGTAGTTATACAAGGATATGGATTTCATGGCAAAGAATAGTCGAGGCGTAAGCCTAGGGACATGATAGAAACAAACGGTTTATTTGCAAGGTTCAACTTCGCGAATTGACGCATCGGAGCGGAGGATAACGAACCATTTCTTTTAGTGTGATACCAAATAAGCCCACCCTCTTCGTAACGACCGTATATGCGTCTACATCACCTACATCCGTGCAGGCACCTATCGGGGTGTAGTCAACCCGCTCAACTATCGTCCAAGAGAGAGTTCCTCCAGGCCTGCTACTACTAAACCTATCTAGGCCCGTCCAGGACCACGTCTCAATAAGAAAAGGCATGTCTTCGGGTCGAGCGATACCTTTGAGCTTATCCGTGCCATCGGGCATATTCGCTGGAATAGCAACACCAATACAGAGAATACCAAATAAGAGTAAGCCACTTGATAGAAATAGGGCTATATATTTCCAGGCTTTCTCTTCGACAGGACTCATACAGAAAAGTATAGCAATATATTTATTGATTTACAATAAATATTTGTTGATATGTCGTAACATCTCTAATCGAATACTCTCCTGATTACCAGATGGCATAAGGTCGAGGGTTCGAGTCAATCAAGCAACCATAGAAATATGCCAAGGCATAGAACCTTGGCATATTTCTATGGAGGGCCAGGAGGGACTTGAACCCTCGACACCCTGCTTAAGAGGCAGGTGCTCTAACCAGCTGAGCTACTGGCCCATAGATGATAAAAGGTACTTGCTCGACACTTCGCCTTGGTAATCGCCTTAAGAGAGCGGCTAGAGCACCTGGTGCTTCATGACTCTTCTCGGCGGCAAGCGCCTCGGACAGGCAGCTGAGCTACTGGCCCACAAATTACCTAAAAACTATAACAAATAGAGGTCGGTTTGTAAACCACCGGACAATCAACTATTGAATTATTATGTTAATTATGCTATAATCCGCTTAACGCATCACGGATGCGCAGTGTACGTTTTGTACGCTTTCGCTCTTTATATCACGGAGTCAGGATCAATAATGGCAGGCCTTCTTCAGGTTCAACCAAGGCGCCGAACGCTGGATGACGTGCGGGAAGCCGCACTCAGCGCGAGGCAGTCGCTCACGGCCGCACAGGCCACAGAAGAGCGGTCGTACGAAGCTCTTGACAGAAGCAGACGGGAACGCAATCCCGACACTTCCAGTGAACAAGACGCCTACCGCGAGGCCTACAGTAACCGGTGCACAGCCGAAACTGAGCTGCGTGGAGCCGAGTTCGATATGAGAAACTTCGTCCTGCACGCAGCAGGCATCGAGCGCTCATGGCAATCGATAGCGCTCGTCAACTTCGACGAAGCATTCGACCGTATCGAGATCGCCTTCGGTAACGTTAGCGCGGATGTCGTTCGACCAACGGCTGAAGATTACGACGGGTTCTACACCCTCGTACGCGACGAAGCCGGACAATGGTGGCGCCAACGGTGGCGCACACCAACCGACTGACGTTCAACAGGGCGTCTACAAAGAGCGAAAACTCCCGCCGCGGGTAACTGCGGCGGGATTTTCCCTTTTCTGGCTACTGCCTACTGCACCTGTGAGACGGAGTACTGTTCGTTCTTATCAGAGAACATCGAAAGAACACCGAACACCGCAAAGATGGCTACCAAGAGGCTGGCACAGATAACAAGTGACTTGTCTTTAGATTTAGAGCGTGATTTGTTCATATGTTCAATGTAGAGGCAACCTCGATAAAAAGCAACCGTACTCGCCTTTCCATTTCAAGAAACACCCGGCACGATATCTGCAACAGGTTGCCTCCTCCGCTCATTCACGAAAAATACGAGACTCTGGCACGATATCGCTCCACTTCGTTCCGCTCCTCCGCTTGCTTGCCAGAAAAATGCTTCGCGCTTTTCTGGCTGCGCGGCGCTACGCCGAACGTGCGACTATTGTCGGCTAAAGCCGCCAAGCCGCGCGTTCAAAACAGACCGGAATAGACCAAAGAAAAATACCAACGCAAAGGTTGGTATTTTTCTTTGGTACACCCGGCACGATTCGAACGTGCGACACCTGGTTCCGAAGACCAGTGCTCTATCCACTGAGCTACGGGTGC
>CBFGYC010000069.1:0-4010 GCA_965652985.1 uncultured bacterium
CTTTTGAGCTCGACGGTCGAACCGACACCGATGGTCGATTTGCCGTTCGCCTTGATAATCTGAGCATTCGCTAGGATGTCTTCGATCTCAGCGATGCGGGTTTCAACAAGCGCTTGGTCTTCACGGGCAGTATCGTAGTCGGCGTTCTCGGAAAGATCACCGTAATCACGTGCTTCCGCGATCTTGTCAGCGATTTCGCCGCGTCGGCCTTTAAGAGCTTTCAGCTCGTCTTCAAGCTCTTTCTTACCAGCTTCAGTAATCTGATATGTTTTTTTCATAATGTAATCCTCTTAGTAAGTATTTTACCATTTTTCACTACGCTTTGACAGCGCTTACAGTGGTTCTCGCATTGACAGTCATATCAGCTTAGCAATCACCTCGTCATGTGTCAATACTACTGTTTGTCCCTTCTTTCGCTCCGTATACTCAAACCGGTTGTTCTCGAGTAAGCGGTCACTGACGGTGATTCGGTGCGGGATACCGAGAAGCTCGCTATCGGCGAACTTCGCTCCTGGGCGCTCGTCGCGGTCATCATAGAGCACCTCTACGCCCTTCGCCCTTAACTCCTCGTAAAGCTTGTCCGCCTCAGCTGTGCCCTTTTCGCCGATAGATACGAGATATACTTTGTACGGTGCGACGTTTTCAGGCCAAACAAGTCCCTTCTCGTCGGCAAAGTGCTCAGCCAGAGCACCGACAAGACGGCTCACGCCAATCCCATAGCAGCCCGCGATGATTGACTGCTGCTGGCCATCGGCGTCGGTGTAGTACACTCCCAGTGCGTCCGTATACTTGCTCTCCAGAGGGAAAATATTACCTACCTCGATGGCGGTATGCTCGGTCAGCTGGCTTTTGTCGATATTGAACTGGTCTAGGCGAGGGTCATCGATTACTTCTTGATTCACCGCCACTTTTCGGTTCTCATCAACAAAAATAGTGTCTTCACCGATACTACTAAGCATCTGGAACTCGTCACTGAAACGCTGGGTAAAAATACCCCCATCGGCATAGGTACGATACGTAATGTCGCCGATACCGAGCCGGTCATATACCCTTTCATACGCCTCTGCGATACGCTCATAGATCTCCTCATGTTCCTCTTGTGACCTAGCGAAGCTATACATGTCTTTCATGACGAACTCACGTCCACGCAGTAGACCAGCCTGCGCCCTGAGTTCGTTACGGAATTTAGCCTGGATCTGATAGACGCTAAGTGGTAAATCCTTATAGGAATTGACGTAGCTACTGAGCATATCGACGATAGGCTCCTCATGCGTCAGCCCCATGCCTAGGTCGCTGCCGTTCGCCAACTTGGTCTTGAACCAGTTATCAACTTTTTTGTCATCCCATCTGTCGGTCTTCTCAAAAAGCTCACGTGGCTGCAAAGTCGTCATCATGACCTCTTGCCCGCCAACGGCGTTCATTTCCTCACGGACGATTCGCTTGATATTTTCAAGCACACGAAGGCCCAAAGGCAGGAATACATACACTCCTGCCATTTCCTTATGGACATAGCCTGCTCGTATCAGCAGCTGGGCGTTCTTCGCTACCTCATCGGCAGGCACCTGTTTTGTAGTCTTAGTGAATAAGTGTGAAACTCTCATATCTTCTCTCCGTTTTTAGTGTCATGTAAAGCAAAATCTGAATAATAAGAAATCTACCGGCGCACCGGAGTGAAGATTATGGTAATGGTCTGGGCCATTCGTGTAGTCATTACCTCCCTATTGTATTCAAAATTGACGGATTAATAAAGAGGAGGTAGAAAGCAACGCCATTTTTTAACGCATGAAGCAAGATGCTTGCCCAGACGCTGCCCGTTTTCTCCCTGAGAACCGCCAGTACGATACCGAGCGGCAATATGCCGAGTACGACGTTCCATTGGCTCACCACGAACTCACCACTTTCAGCGTCAGTGCCAAAATTTAAATGGAGCAAGGCAAACAGTGTCGCGGAGAGTAGTACCGCACCGACCATAGGCATATATTTCCGAAGCTTTCCATATAGATACCCCCGAAACAATACTTCCTCAGCCACCGGGGCGATAATAACCAAGGTGATGAACGCTAGAATATACTCGTAGTACGCAGCCAGGTTCTCAAAGCCGATATCCTGCACTTCATCGGCGTCAAAACCAGGAAGAATACTAGTAACGATCATAAGAAGGATGCCCGCCAGTAGCGAATACACGACAAAGCTCACTGGTGCCCAGAACAGATCGTACCAATCAGGGAACCTAGTAAGACCGAGTTCCTGCTTTGTCGTGCGGCTGCCGCGAAAGGCATAAGGGGTACCAACGACGATAACGAATGTTAGCACGAACACGGCCGCTGTGAGCGACGTCATGAATACTGAATTGTTAAGTACCACATCCGGGCTGATGATATGCACCTGGAAGAGCATGGTTACTATCAGTCCCACCAAAAAATTAGCCAGGAAAAATCCGACCACCGTCCACGTAGACAATGCGGCACTACGCAGTACGCGCTGCTGCATCGGCATGCTTTTCTCTGTTTTTTCAGTGGTCTCGTGAGGCATTAGAACAACTTTCCTAGATCCGTGAACGTGATGATGACAATGAGCGAAAGAAGTATCAAGAATCCTGTTCCTTGAATGGTCTCTTCCCGCTCTTTGGTGAGCGGTTTTTTGAGTAGCCGAAATACCGTCATAGTAAGCCATCTGCCTCCATCAAGGGCCGGAATCGGTAAAATGTTCATGACGGCAAGCGTCAAAGATATGATTGCGGTGAGGAACAGGAGGTTTACTATACCCCCTTCAACGGCGGCCGGAAAAATAACGCCCAGCATACCGACAGGCCCAGCGACGTTCTCAGCCGCTGCGCCGAGGTTCTCCTTGCCCTCTTCGCGCGTATCTGAATTCGGACTAAAGCGCTGCACGGCACCCTGCGCCGCGCTGACCGCCAAATCTTTTATGCCAGAGAGGGTTTCCGTGGTAAACTGCCATGTCGTGACGACGCCCGTTATCGGTGCGGACCAAGTTGCCTTGATTAGCTCCTGTCGTTGGCCAAGAGAAGTACCAAGGTACCCGTCACTACCCGCTTCTTCATCCGTGTTCAGCTCGATATCCACTACCGACTGCACACCATCCCGCTCGTAGACGACTGCTACTTGCTCGCCCTGGCGCCTCTTCGCCTCTTCGGCGAGTTGGGTCGTTGAGGTCACCTCCTCATCGCCAATTTTCAGGATGACATCACCAGCTTGAAGACCAGCTTCTTCTGCAGGTGAGCCTTCTAACGTAGCGGTAACTTGAACCGGCTGCTTGACAATAGTGGTATCTGATTGAACAAAAAATTGATTCGGTAATATTTTTGGAATGCCGCCTACCCACGCAAGAACGGTGATGATCAAAACAGCGACCACCCAGTTCACGACGACCCCAGCAAGGAGTATTCCTGTCTTTTGAAGGTAGTTCGCCGCTCCGTAATCGCCCTTGTCGCTTGCTGCGTCGTATTCTCCCTGAAACCGCACGAATCCGCCGAGTGGCAGCCAGTTCACGCTGAACACGATGTCATTTTTTAGCTTTCTCGCCCACGCCCGAGGCGGAAACCCGATCGCGAACTCTTCAACGACAACCCCGCTCTTAAGGGCAGCGACCGCGTGGCCGAGCTCGTGCAGCGCGACCAAGATAATTAGAATAGCGAGACCTACGACGGCACCGATCAGTATTTCCATTTACCCTCCAAACCGGCGATTACGCTCGGAATATTCTTTTAGTATAGCGGCCACGTCTTCTTTTGTCATGTCGGGCCAATATTTGTCCAAAAACATGAATTCGCTATAGGCAGCCCGCCAAAGCATGAAATTGCTGATCCGCTGGTCCCCTCCGGTCCTTACGATGAGATCGACAGGCGGGATATCCGCTGCGTATAGGTTCTCAGCGATCAATTCGGGGGTGATTTCTTCACTGGAAATACCCTGCTTAACCATTTTCTTGAATGCGTCTGCAAGCTCGAGTTGACCCCCATAATTAAAGCAAAGTGCCAACGTGCCGGCAGT
>CBFGYC010000070.1:0-3998 GCA_965652985.1 uncultured bacterium
AACGTGCGACACCTGGTTCCGAAGACCAGTGCTCTATCCACTGAGCTACGGGTGCTGACGCGAAAGGGAAGGCTCTGCCTTCCCGGCGTGTCACGAAATGAATTCGTGGCACATCCCCCATCTGCTAAAGCTCGGCTAACGCCTCGTGCTTCGCCTGGCGAATCATCTGTTATTATAGCACGCGCCTTGGGTGTTATACTAAATTCATATGGACATACATACTGATATTCCTCTTAAAAACTACACGACGATGCGGCTTGGCGGACCGGCTAAATTTATGGCGGAACTGCATAGCGCCGCCGACATCGATGCTTTGCACCAAGACGCGGCAAGTAAGAACCTCCCCGTTTTCATCCTCGGCGGCGGCAGCAACGTCCTTGCCCATGACGAAGGCTACGATGGCCTTGTCATCAGGAACCGTATCCCAGGATTCGAAATAGTAGCGGATGACCCGTCGGGCACGACCATAAAAATAGGTGCCGGTGAAAATTGGGACGAGGTGGTGCGACGTACGGTCGAAATGGGCCTTAGCGGCATCGAAGCCCTATCTGCGATTCCTGGCACCGCAGGCGCCGCGCCGGTTCAAAATATCGGCGCCTACGGACAAGAGATCTCAGAAACTCTTGTCTCGCTCGAAGCTTACGACATGAAGAACAACCAGCACGTCATACTCGAGAATACTGACTGCAACTTCTCTTACCGAAACAGCATTTTTCGCGACACTGCGATCGGTCGCTATGTTATCACGTCGATCACGCTTCGTTTGTCGAAGTATGCCCCGCAGCCACCTTTCTACCAGGCAATTCAAGACTATTTCGACCAAAATGGGATCACCTTTTTCACCCCTGGGATCATCCGCGACACTGTGATCATGATCCGAAAAGAGAAGCTTCCCGACCCCAAAGAGAAACCGAACACCGGTTCGTTTTTCAAAAACGCCATCGTCGAAGACTGGCAACTCAGCGACCTACGAATCAACCATCCAGACATACCTACATACGAACTTTCCGATGGCCGCTTCAAAGTACCGACCGGCTGGCTGATCGAACGAGCCGGACTGAAAGGCCAGCTCCTGCATGGCATGCGCGTGCATGACAAAAACGCACTTGTACTCATAAACGAATCGGCGACGAGCTTTAGCGACCTCGAAATGGCACGAGGTGAAATCATCGGGGCGGTACGAGATACCTTCAGGATCGCCATCGAGCAAGAACCACTCGAGATAGCCTAAATCGCCCCTTGTCTTACTGGTCAAAACCACTTATGCTATTTACTATATGATGTGGAAGCGAGGCAAGGGCTTTACCTTAATCGAGTTGATAGTGACAATCGTCATTCTGACTATCTTAACGACAATCGTTGTTGCTCGGCTCGTTCGCACGGAATCAGGTGCGCGTGACAGGGAACGTGAGATCGATATAGCGACCATCGCGACCGGTCTTGAGGCGTACTATGAGAATGGATCTCCGGATGGCAGCACACCAAAAGGATATTACCCCGGTAGACAGCAAGTCGATGTGGCGGCAGCCACCTCACCGCCTTTCAATACCTTTCTAGACGGCGTACCAATAGCGAGCTTCACGTCCCCCATCGAAGCACCAAGCGGTGTGAGCGACACCGATTTTAACCATTACAACGTAACGGGCACAAACCCTGACGGTAGTTATACGGATGCCCAGGCACGCACACTGCTTTACTGGGTGCCCTATCTTTATCAACCGCTGACGCGTGGCGGTGGTAACTGCTTTAACTACGCCGACTGCGTGAGATTCAATCTTTACTACCTGAAAGAAGAGACCGACACCGTCATACAGATAAGGAGTAAAAATCAATGAGTCATGTAGTCGACGCCAAGGGTTTTTCTACCGTCGAACTGCTCATTTCGCTGTTCGTGGCCGCAGCGTTCATTGGAACGGCGTTTCAGCTATTTTCCGTTGTCATGAAGGATGGCAACGAGACAAGACTGCGCGGCAAGGCGGGAGGTATCGTCAGTACCACGTTGCAACAACGCGCCAGTAGCGTTAATAGTCCATGCAGCCCAACACCTGCGACAGCGAACATTTCCATTCCTACCTCTGACCTACCTCAAGCATCGGCCCAGGTCACTTACAGTTGCCCATATGGCAACAGCTCCAAGACGACCCGGGTAAGCGTCGTAGTCTCGTATGGATCACCCACGGAGCAAGTCGAAGGGAGCCTAGATGTCACGAAATAAAAGGACAGCACGTCTCCATGGATTCACCTTAGTCGAGATGCTCGTCATAGCTCCGGTCGCGTTACTTGTCATAACCGGCTTCGTGGCGCTCATGATCACAATGGTCGGTGATGTCATCGCCGGCCGGGCATACAATGTGATGACCTACGACATCCAAAGCGCCCTCAATACCATCGAACAAGACGTTCGGCTCAGCACACAGTTCCTTACGACGAGCGGTACCATGATCTCGCCTCAAGGCAAGAATGGAGCGACATCAGCGTTCACGAGTACCAGCGGCGATCTTATCTTGGGTGAAATCGCCACTGATAAAAACCCGATCGATCCGACCCGAGGCTTTACCTACTACCGGGACTCGCCATTCAGTTGTAGCGATCCCATGGAAGTGTACAAAAATCGCATCTTTTTCATGACGGTAGTCTATTTTGAACGTAATGGCTCATTATGGCGGCGTACGTATGTACCAACGCCGGGCGCGGCGCTTTGCTCGGACCCATGGCAGGTCAATAGCTGTGCGCCCGGATACTCAAGCAGCGCTACCCAATGCCAGACGAACGACTCAGAGATCCTAAAAAACGTCGATGATTTCAGTGTGAGTTACTATACGAACCCCCAGGACACCGTCGCTATCTCCCCTGCCTCAGCCACGAACGCTTCGTCGATTCAGGTCACCATCGACGGCGAAACCACGGCCGCCGGGCGTACGGTGACCGCTTCGAACTCAGGCCGCTCGACAAAACTCAGCTCACAGGATATATCCTTGCCTGTGCCGGGTACACCAACGGTCACCGGCTCCGTTTCTGGTAACGAGGCTATCTTCAACTGGCCGGGAGTTCCAAATGCCACCTCTTATTATGTCCGCTATAACATCAACGGCACAGGCTGGATCACGGCCTCAGAAAGTACTACGAAAACCGAATTCAGGGTAACCGCCCAAAGAGGTGATACGGTTTCTATCAAGGTGCTCGCGCGCAATACGACCGGTACATCACCGGACGCGACCTCAAACAACACCGCAGTTACAATTCCGCTATGGACAGACTGCAACCTTCAGAATGGCTGGGAAAATTATAATGCCGGCTACGAGACCTGCGGCTACACGATCACTAAGGACGGTGTCGTTATGCTAAAAGGGCATATCAAGGGCGGCCTAACCTCTACGAATGCCCGGCTCTTCCAGCTTCCGGTAGGCATGCACCCGTCGCATCGCATGATGTTCCAGGCGCTCACGGCCCCGTACAGCTCAGCTCGCATCGACATCAACGATGATGGTCAGGTCCGTCTCTTTTCAGGCGGAAACGCAGACTACGTCGGGCTGGACGGCATCTACTTCATACCGAAAAGCTCTCTTTATTCTTGGCAAGACGTTCCAATGCTGAATGGCTGGACCGCCTTTGGTAGCGGCTTCTCGACACTACAAACCACGACTGACGCTAGCGGACGAGTCCATCTCAGGGGGCTCATCAAGCAAGGCGTATTCGCCGGAGAAACGCCTATAGCCCAGCTACCGGTCGGCTCGAGAGTGACCGAGTACCACCATTTCCCCGCTCGTGGCAACGCCTACAATATTATGGGCATCGACACCAGTGGTCGTATAGTCTCGAGGGGAATTAGCAGTAGCTACTACTCAACGCAGGCCATGTTCTATCCTTCCGGCTACAGTGGCTGGCAAAGCTTCTCGGGGACTGTCGGGGGTAACCCTGGAGACAACCAAATGGGGAATGGCTGGACAGCATATGGTACCTTTTATGCGACTCCACAGTATACGAAGTCGCCAGACGGT
>CBFGYC010000071.1:0-3896 GCA_965652985.1 uncultured bacterium
CGGCCTTCGGAACCACAACCCGACGCTCTAACCAACTGAGCTACATCCGCCATATGTATGTCGTCTGTAGCTATTATACAGTTGGTTAGAGCATCAAGGCCAAATATTTCTACTCGTCATTCGACTCAAACAGCAACTAGCTACATCCGCCATGTATTAGACCTAAATATAGTAGCACATTTACCCTGTTAGAACTAGTCGAAGCGATGGAAGTTTCTTTTCGGTGGCTCGATAAAATGACGGCGGCGTTCGATTGAACGCTGGGCATCCGTAGGTTTGTCTTCTACGTTGCTTCTCGGGCGATTACCGATGATATCTTGGTCCTGAGCTGTGTCGGGAGGTGTGTGTTCATCTGGTTTTATCGGCCCCACAGGTGTTTTATGGTGATACTGTACGGTAGACCCAACCATTGAATCCCTGTAGCTTGCCACCGTGCTACTTCCACTGCCACTCCCGGATGGTCGCCTTTTCGGAATCGGTTTATGTTTTTTTGCCACCTTACCGTAGGCGTGATTATGAATCACGTCGTCAGCGCTTGCCGCTTGCATCAAGTATTTGTGTAGATTTTTTCGTCCCTTATTGTGCATGTCTTTTGCTAATTACCCTGTTAATAGTATATACTATGTTGGTCATACTATGCGGGTGTAGTACAACGGTTAGTATACAAGTTTTCCAAACTTGGGACGAGAGTTCGATTCTCTCCACCCGCACCAAAGTAAAACCCCCGCCTCTTGATGGGGGTTTTACTTTGGTCTGTTGACGGGCATCGAACTCGGTAGCCGCAGAGCGGCGAGTTCGGCGAAATGACTGAAACGAAAAAATGTAAACACTTTTTCGTGAAGGAATGAAGAAGCGAAACGCAGTGGAGCGCTTTCTCTCCATATCCCCGACGCCTTCTCTCCACTCTTTCAACCCTTCTTGAGCGAAAATAAGAAAGCAAAGGACCGCCTTCTCCCCAAGACGTAACCCTCATGCTAGAATAGACACAATATGACACTAAAGCCGGCACAGAACCAAGCGAGTAAGCACACGAAGGATATCCTACTCCTATTCAGTATTCCGGCTGGCATCATTCTGCTTCTCATCGCGTTTTTATATGTGCCGCGTCTTTTGGCGAACCCCAGCTACGACTTTATTTACTGTGAAGGCTATTACTGTGATGGAAGGTTTTCGGTCGGCTCGAACGGCAACCTGCAAGAAGCGCCAGACGAAGGCGACCGCACTTACTATCGTAACGACGCGAACTTGTTTTACTACGACGTAGAACGTGACGCCACGCGTCCGCTTTTATTCGCCGAAGCCTCGCGCTATCGTCTCGACGCCTCGTCAAAATCACCCGATGGCTACACGCTGAAACGCACTTCCGGGGGTGGCGGCTTTTTATTCTGGGGAAGTTATAGTAGTGGCTGGTCACTGAACAAGGGAATCGTCTCAAAGCCAATCTCGCTTAGTTCAAGCAGTAGTGATGAATTTATAGGATGGGTACTAGAGTAATGGATAACAAAGAACATATACTAGCTGCCGTTTCTGACGCACTTAGAACCGGCAAAATCACCAAGAACGACTTGCTGGAAGTGATACGAAGGAACTCCGCGAAGCATGCCGACAACACAGAAGTATCAGGCCGCCTTTCCACTGTCGATATCATGTTTTATATCGCTGGTATCGTACTATTCGCCGCCATCGCCACACTCATTGGCCAATCCTGGGATAGCGGGCCTGCCCTACGAATTTTCCTTAGTGCTGGCATCGGCGCGCTGCTCTGGGCCGCCGCTCTTTTCTATATTCATTCGCCAAAAACCGATGATATTCGGCGCGGCATAACAAATTCCCTACTTCTTACGGGCTCACTCCTGCTTATCGGTGGTGGGTTCATTATCGTGAGCGAATTTGTTGGCTCCGATGAAGCGCACTTCTACGCGTTTTCACTCACCCTGGCACTCCTAGGCATCCTCCATATCAGTTTCGGCTGGCAAATTAGACGCGCCTTTACTCTTCTTCTCGGGATTTTACTTTCCGTAGCGGCGTTCCCGATGCTTCTCTTCGGCATTTTGGATGGTAGCGATGTGCCGCTGTTTATAAACTGCCTCGTTTTCGCCGCGACTGGCGGCCTGTTAGCCTATGCGACCCGGACCGTCTCCCGGGTAAGCGCAGGTACGTCCGGTGGCGAACGCATTTTTGATCCGCTAAGTGCTTTCATCGTACTCATGTCGCTCTACGCCGCCAGCTACGACGAAAGTACCGGACTCCTCTGGCTACTCGTCCTCGTTCTCGGTATCGTCGGATTGTTCTATCTGAGCATCACGGCCCAGAACAAGCTGCTACTTGGCAACGGATCGTTCTTTTTAGTACTATCGATTATCACCATATCGTACCGATATTTTTCCGACAACGTCGCGGTAAGCCTGCTTATTAGCGCCGCCGGCCTGCTTGGTACGGCAATCATGGCTGCTCACATCAATCGTCGTTATCTCAATTAACACTTGTCGCCTCTATTGCGGTATAATAAGGGGCGGTTACCAGCCCCGATAGCTCAGCTGGATAGAGCAGAGGACTTCTAAGCCTAAGGTCGCAGGTTCAAATCCTGCTCGGGGTACCATGAAAATACTTCGGACATCTGTTCGAAGTATTTTCATAGTCGCATCAGGATTTGGACCTGCGCTTTTGCGGAGCAAAAGTTCGCAAGGGTCGCGGAGTGAATGAAGCGCGGAAAAGCACGAAGTATTTTTCTGCGCGAGTGAGCGGAGGAGGCTTCAGGCGATAATCCTGCTCGGGGTACCAAGGAATTTATGTATTTTGCACCAGATGAGAAGTGGCAAATTATTATTTTGTTACTGAATAGTGAATGGTTTGAAGAATTATTTTTCCTTCTTTGATAACGAAGCTATCAGCGCCGTCAAGAACCATCTTGTCGTCCCCTTTCGCTGTCCACTCTAAGAATGCGTAATCACCACGGATCAGTGTGTGATTGTATTCAAAGGGAATATTGCCTACGTATTCGTCAAGCTCACTGGCCGACTTACGCACGCCATCGTGGCCTTCAAAGGCTCCTGTGCCGGTAAGAAATATGACATCCTTGGAGTAATTCTCTCTGATATCACCTTCAACATCCCCTGCTAACCGCTTTGCTAGGTGATCTTCAAATACTTCTGTTGTCGTTCGCATTAGACGCACCTCCTTGTATCCCATTGTAGTCCTTTTGCGTATTGTTAGGCTAAACTCCCACTAACTTCTTTAAACCATGCCATACTATTTATATGAAATTATATATCGTAAGGCACGGCCAGACCGACGCGAATGCACAGGGTATTACTCAAGGCTGGCTTGATACCGATTTGAACGAAACAGGACGCGCTCAGGCGGCCAAGGCAGCTCGAAATTTCAATCAGAAGATCGATGCTATTTATTCGTCCGATTTAAAACGTGCCACCCAGACGGCACAAGAATTCCGTAACCTCCACCCTGACCTACCCTACTTCGAAGACGCCAGGCTGAGGGAACGCGGCTTCGGTGACGCTACCGGAACACCTCAGAGCAGTTTCGACTGGGATGCATTTTGGTCGGTTAATGACCGATCTACGATTCCAAATGCCGAGATTCTTAACGATTTTACCACGAGAGTGAAAGAATTCCTGGACGATTTAAAATCGACACCGTACTCATCAGTTCTGATGGTTACACATTCCGGCGTACTCAACCGCGTACAAACGATCGTCGACCCGCAGCATCAACATCACACTCATACGAACGCTAGTATTTTAGAGGTGACCATCTAATCACCTGATGGTTTCACTCATTTGTTTTCACTTACCTTGTAGCCAAACCCACGGACCGTGTGCAGCAGTTTCGTATCGAACGGCTTATCTATTTTCGCGCGAATCAAATTAATAAACACC
>CBFGYC010000072.1:0-3753 GCA_965652985.1 uncultured bacterium
GGGCCGGAGTGGTGCGGAATATGTCACGTCTTACTCGCGAAACCCATCGATACCGTCGCTCATGCAGGCATGCTATGAACAGACTTTCCCGCTTTATGAGGATGATGAGCTGCGCGCGCTATCGTTGGAAATGCATGGCGCTCAGAATATCGACGGCATTACTTACCATGTCAATCGCTACGGAGATAGTGGATTGTATGGAGTCAATGACCCGGCCGATCGATCGCTCCGAAACGATGAGGTTCCATTCAAAGAGAAATATACTGGTCTGCTCCACCCGGGTACGGCACTCGTTATCGTCAGCCGCGCAGTGAACGGCATACGAAGCGAGGAGGATTAGCCCGTGAAAGTACTTATCATCGGCGCGTCGCATGGCAACGAACTGCTTGGCACGAAGATATACGTGCGACTTCTTAAAAAGAAATCGCCACTCTTGGAGCATGTTGATTTCATAGTCGGGAACCCTAGGGCATTTGCTACCAACGAACGCTTCACGGAAAGTGACCTGAACAGAAGCTACCAAAGTAGCGACGCAACCTACGAAGCAAAGCGTGCGCGGCAAATAACAACATACGTAGGTGCTACCAAGCCGGATATCATACTCGATATGCACACCACCACATGCGACCAGCCAAGCTGCTTGGTGGTCGGTGAGGACATCAGCGGCGAAATGATGCGTAGGCTACTAGGAGCAAGTCATATAGACAAGCTGCTCCAGGTGCAGCCACTCGGCGACATATTGTCGCTCGGGGGCTTCGTGGTTGGGTACGAGGTATCAGAAAGTCGAGTGACGAATACGCTACTCGACGACATAGCCGGCGACATCGAACGCTTCGTAAAGAACCAGCAGAGACACAGGACCAAGCAGCTCTATACGATGTCCGGCAAAATATATAGGAAGGATATGTCAGAGGACGAAGCTGCTCGTCTTATAAACTTCGAGGAGCATAAGGAGGGCTTCGTGCCCATCCTGGTCGGAGAGAGGGCGTATAAAAGCACCGACTATATCGGATTCAAGGCCGAGACTCCAGTGGAGGTCATACTGTAGGACGAACGGCCGACGTTCTCTCCTGCTATACTAAAAGTAGTAAACTACTGCAAAAAGGAGAGCACGCGTGAAAACTTTCGACCGCATGAAATCACCGTCGAAACTCCCCGAGTCGACCAGCCTAGGGCGCGTTTCGATGGTGGTGCGAGACCTCGAGCAGTCGGTCACGTTCTATACAAAAGTACTAAGAATGACCGTCCATCGGCAGACGGACAGGGCGGCCATACTCGGCAACACCAAGCACATTTTGCTCGAACTGCACGAAAATCCCAACGCGAAACAGTACCCGCAGGCTGCCGGTTTGTACCATTTCGCGGTCATCTACCCAAACGAAAAGGAATTCGCCGAGGCGCTGGCGTGGCTTTTCGCGCTGCGCTACGGCAACAGTCCGACCGATCATGGGTATTCAAAATCCACGTACCTCGTTGACCCAGACGGCAATACGATCGAGCTTTACATCCGTACACCCGAAAGAGCGGTGTATACCGAAGACGATAGCGGCGAACTGATTGTGAAATACAGCGACGGACGAATCGGCAATGGGCGCGACCCGCTTGATTTGGATGAGCTTTTTAGCGTGATTGATAAAGAGAGCCTGCTCGATGGTACGCTTTCTGCCAAAACCGCGATGGGACATGTGCATCTGTTCGCCCACGACATAGACGAAATGTTAGCTTTTTACCGTGATATCATCGGCTTTGGCGAGGGCATGATGCTTGGTGGCTTTCAGATGGGCGACGTCGCATTGAGCAAGGAGCAGTTTCATGTCGTTGCCTTCAATCAGTGGAAAGGGAACGTACCGCCGCCGCCCGATGTGCAAAACGGCATGCATCATTACACCCTGGTGGTCCCTGATGATAAGGCATACGTCAGCCTAGAAAAACGTATTAAAAAGGCAAATAGTGCCGCCACCTCACACCAAGATGGCTACTTCATCAAAGACCCAGCTGGCTTAAGGATATATGTGACGAAAGATGATTCAAAAGCTGAACCAGTGTATATAGCCAACGAGTGAGATCGAGCTCTTCTGAACCAAAATCTACCTGGGTCGGATACGAATCAAGTTTGCCGGAGCTTTTTCCTGCGCTTCCCGGCAACGTACCTCCTCGGGTGATTCGAAATACTGCTCATAAGCAGACTTCTCAGAGCCCACGTCGTGCGGTGATGCTTCGGGCGATGCATCACTGCTTTCCCCCACGGCACTCGTCACTGCTACTATCTTTACGGCCGAACTGCCCATGCCTACAGGTATCGCATCATCTGCTCGTGTCTCTGCTTCCAGGATATTCTCGGCGTGATGTTCAAGCTCATGCACCAAATATTTAGAGGTATTATTACTTACGATGGCCGTCATTATGGCTGTTATGAATTCATGAGCTTCTTTGTCCGTATCTGTCGGAGTTTCTCCGCCTTGCTCTAAGCTGGGCCGAGGAAAAACATAAATGTTTTCGGTTTTAGGATTGTATCCGCCATGGACAAACAAAGGCTGGTCTGGATCCTGAGTGTACTCCGAGCGAAGTACCTCGTTTCGAATTTCAATATTGGTCTTTTGAACCTGATCATCACTAAAGCCGCGCTCTCGCATCAAAGTCGTCAGGGTAGCGAAGTCAACCTCAAAGTTTTCTATAAGCTCGCCAAGACGCCGGTCAATCGTGACGGTCGGGTATACGTCTGGTTGTTCCATACAAGATTTATATTATATTCTCATTGGTTTGTCAATTGGTTCGGAATCTCGCTTCATCTAGCAGGCACTAGGGTTGACACAGATATTCCGTATGATAAACTAGTCATATGACAGAAGTATCATATAAAGAATTCTTCGCGACACTTTCTGGCGATAGCCGGCTCGAGATAGTACGGTTCTTGAAAGATGGCGACGCAAAGAACGTGTCAGAAATCGCCGAAGGCACCAACCAAGAGCAATCGGCCGTATCGCATAGCCTTGGTAAGCTACTAAGCTGCCAGTGCGTGCATGTCGAGGTACGTGGTAAAAACCGTTACTACAGACTGAACAACGACACGATTGTGCCACTCCTGAAGCTTGCCGATCAGCATATCAAGAATTTCTGTCAGAACAACTGCCAACATTGTGTTGGCGTAAAGAAATAGTATACCAACTTCCCGGGGTTTAAGTAATGCGAAAGGAAAAAACGAATATGTGCCCATGCAACAGGTAACCATAAAAGTTCAACACGCAGTAACCGCTCGGACGCGAGCGGTTACTCTTTTTCTTTGTCATAGACAAGACGAAGAGCATAAAGTGCTATAGTTTAATCATGAAGACCCTATCAAAGAGTGCCAGCGTTGTCGGATCACTACTGCTGTGGCTGTTTTTCGTATATCTATACGTACAAATCTTTACGTTTTACCAGGGGAACATAGCCAATCCGATACTGGCTGGGATGTACCTAATATTGTTTGGTGTACACGAAGTGAGTCATATAGTATTCGCGTTTCTACCGGCGATCGTAACCGCGGCGGCAGGATCGCTCAGCGAAATGGTGTTCACCGGCTTGATTGTTTTCGCGGCGCTTCGCGCATCATCGTATTGGGCGGTAGTGTTTGGCCTGCTTTGGTTCATGATGGCATGCATAAGTGCGGGGAACTACATGGCCGACGCCCGGGCCCTGCTGATGCCGCTAGCGGGACCGACTCCTGATCCGGTGCACGACTGGCATTTTGTATTTAGCGAACTCGGTTGGCTG
>CBFGYC010000073.1:0-3730 GCA_965652985.1 uncultured bacterium
CTGGCATCTTCGATAAACGGCAGGATGTCAGCAAGCGCATCCGGAATATTATATGCGTCCATATGGGTCGTGACGTGTTGATTGAGTTGATGAACACGGCTGACAATCCATTTGTCGAGCGGATTGGTAAGGTTATCAGGGTTCAGTGTAAACGGCTTTTTGGGATCGAATTCCCAACCATCTACTTCCGCGTACATTGTGAAGAAATCGTACATATTCCAGATCATGCTGAGTTTCCTAGCTACATCACCGACCTCTTTGTCCTGGAGGGCGAAATCCTCACCGTTCAGAAGCGGGCTACTCAGTAGCAAGAACCGCAGCGAGTCAGCCGAAAATTTATCCATCAGCTCATTTGGGTCAGTGTAGTTACCGTAGCTCTTACTCATCTTTCGGCCATCGTTACCGGCCACGTTTCCAGTCACTATGACATTCTTGAATGAATTTTCGCCAAATAGCGCCACACTCATGGCATGCATATAGTAAAACCATGCTCGGACCTGTCCGATATATTCGACGATGAAATCGCCTGGGAAATTCGCCTCGAATTTCTCTTTGTTCTCGAACGGATAATGGAACTGAGCGAACGGCATACTGCCAGCTTCAAACCAGCTATCCATTACTTTATCGGTCCGTCTGTATTCTTCGCCATCAATCG
This sequence comes from uncultured bacterium, assembly GCA_965652985.1. Taxonomy (GTDB): domain Bacteria; phylum Patescibacteriota; class Saccharimonadia; order Saccharimonadales; family Saccharimonadaceae; genus JAUIHN01. The sequence goes on from CBFGYC010000073.1 coordinate 656, forward strand.
TGAACGTGACATCATCAATCCATGGGCGGTGATAATCCTCAAGCTCCACGCCACTCAGCTCTTTCAGTTCCGCATAACTGCCCACGACCTTCGTTTTGCCACTTTCGCTCTTCCAAACTGGCATCGCCGTCGCCCAGAACCGATCACGAGATATATTCCAATCAGGTGCCTGCTGGATGGTTTTTTCGAATCGGCCGTGCTTGACATGTTCTGGGAACCAGTTGATCGGCTCGTTTTTTTCTAACATCAGCTCACGCTGGCCGTCGATATCCATGAACCAGCTTGGGTGCGCCCGATACATAAGCTTCGTGCCACAGCGATGACAGTGCGGGTAACTATGCCGTATGTAGTCGATTTTCCAGACCACACCGCGCTCTTTCAGGTCTTTGGCGATTTGCTTGTTTACCTCCCAAACATTCGCATCCTTCCAGTCGCCTTCGGTAAAGAAGCCGTTCTGGTCGATGACATGAACGACCGGGATATCGTTTTCTTTCGCGAGCACAAAGTCTTCTTCGCCATACGCGGGAGCCAAGTGAACAATTCCTGTACCCGCTTCGGTCTCGACATAATCAGCCGCCCACACCTTGTGTGCGTTTTCTCCCCGGCTAACACCAAGAAGTGGCTCGTAACTGAGGCCAACAAGCTCCTCGCCTTTGATCTCGCCAAGGATTCTATAGTCGAGCGGCTGGTGCTTTTCGTCGGTAAATACCTTTTCTACAAGGTCTTTTGCAACAATCATGTGTTCGCCTTCAAACTCGACTTCAACATAGTCAACATTTTTGTTCACTGCCAGTGCAGTGTTCGCCGGCAGTGTCCATGGCGTCGTCGTCCAGGCGAGCATGTACCTGCCGTCTTCAAGCTTGAATTTCACATACACGCTCGGATCGGTGACATCTTGGTAGGCGCCGGCATCCATCGTGACTTCGGCCTTACTAAGCGGCGTACCGTCAAGCGTACAGTACATCAGCACCTTTTCACCTTCGTAGATTTTGCCCTTTTCATACAGCGTCTTGAATGCCCACCAGATAGACTCCATATAGTCTTTGTCCATGGTTTTATAGGCACCCTTGAAGTCGACCCAACGACCAACACGGTCGACGACGTCTTCCCAGGCGCTGGAGGTTTCGAGCATATTCTTACGGGTAGCGTTTATGTAGTTCTCGATACCGTATTCAATCACCTCTTGGCGTGAATGGATGCCAAGCTTTTTTTCAGTGTAGCGCTCAGCAGGAAGACCATGCGCATCCCAGCCCCACACGCGCTCAACGCGTTTACCTTTCATAGTCTGGTAACGAGGCACTGCGTCCTTAACGATAGAACTTAGGAGCGTACCGTGGTGCGGAACGCCAGAGATAAACGGCGGCCCATCATAAAAAACATACGAGTCATTCTTCGGCCGCTGCTCGACCGACTTTTCAAAGGTTTTGTTTTCCTTCCAGCGCTGCACCCAGTCCTTTTCGTATTCAAGTGCTCGCCTACGTGATCCGTGTTTAAATTTCATTTAGTCCTCCCAACTTTCTAGTGGTACCGTATACCTCAAAACTTCCTCTATATCAAAATCATACTGTATAGCATACGTTCCAATAACTCCTAGCACATCGTTATCGTCCAATCCTTCAAAATCTTCGAGTTCGATGTCGATTTTAAGTTCTCGCATACGATTAACAATCTCCACTCGATCAAGCCGTGGTTCTCCCTTTTCGGATTCTATGTTGTCTTGTGGTAAGAACTCGTTCATGCTACTCCTATTTTGCCAAACAAAAAATCCCTTCTTAGCTACTGGAGCCCCGGAGTATCAGGGTGGTACCATCCAGTTTCTAAGAAAGGACTCTTAGCACTTATTTGTCGCTTCTATCGCGAGCGCTCGCGGTGAGTTCTAATCGGGGCGTTCCTTTTCTTCTCACTGACTCGCGGCTGATAACCGCTCAAATGTCTTCTGATACGAATTATACCACAGATTAAACCTTGGCCTTATTCTTCTTTTTGAAGTTACGATACGTTTGCAATTATCGCAGGCATGCGTCCACTGAATGAATTATTGTGTTCGCTGATGTACTTCAGAAGTTGTTTTTGAAGAGACATTGGACACGAAAGGAACGCTTAGCAGCGCGAGTGCAAAGAGCAAGAAAGCTCCCATATGTACTATTTTATAGGTGGTGTTTGTGGTGGTTTTCATAATTTTTTCTTTTTTTGTTTTTAGCTTATGCCTTATTTTACTAAAGCTTAATTACGCTGTAAACACTTACTGAGCAAGAAATTTAAAAATAATAGCTGACTTCGCTGATCATCGGCAGCGGCCTGCCTCGCCACATGTGTTGTAGGCGTCCGCTGTCATCAAGTGCGACCATGGTCGGATATTCGACAATGTCGTATGTACGGCAAAAACCTGAGCCATCCCTCGTATCGGGATCAATCGTTTCAATCTCATGACCGGTTTGGCGCTCGACGTCGCGCAAAAAATCAAGCACTTCGCGGGCGTGGTCGCTTTCATACTTGTAGACAATCGCTACTCTCATGCGACCTCCTTTTTGGCTTTTTGACGCTGCTCTTTCAAGATTTCTTCGAACTCATCAAGTGTTTTGAATTCACGATACACACTTGCGAAGCGCACGTACGCTACGGCATTTCGCGTGCCGAGCTCTTCCATGACGATATCGCCTATCTGACGGGAGGTCACTTCGCTTTCGCCAAGACTAAAGAGGCGCTCCTCGATTTCATTCACAAGCGACTCTACTTCCATGTCTGATGAGAAGAATTTTCCCACTGCCTTTTTGATCGCACCCAGAAGTTTATCGCGTTCGAATGGTTCATATTTGCCATCTTTCTTAACGACGGTCAGATGTGGGCGCTCAAGGCGCTCATAGGTTGTAAAGCGATGCTTGCCGTCGAGCGTTTCGCGTCGGCGGCGAATCGACATACCATCCGCTGATTCGCGTGACTCAATAACACGGCTATCACCGATTTTTTGCTGGTACTTCACCCTCCTGACCTCCTTTAGGATTCTTCGTCGGTTGTCTTGTTCTTTTTGCGGCGGCGCAGAAATGCCGGCATGTCTGATTCGTCTTCCTCTTGTGG
>CBFGYC010000074.1:0-3604 GCA_965652985.1 uncultured bacterium
CAGTTTCGTATCGAACGGCTTATCTATTTTCGCGCGAATCAAATTAATAAACACCTCGACGTTGTTCGGCAGTACGTTGGCGTCAAAATCCCAGACATGGGCAATGATATTGTCTTTTGATACTATTCTGCCCGGATTCCGCATCATATATTCCAAAATGGCAAATTCCTTGGCGGAAAGTGCTATTTCTTGATTTTCGCGCGACACCTGTTTGTTCGCGGGGTCAAGTACGAGATCGCCGACCTTTAATACTTCCCCGATACTTTGATCAGGGCGCCGTAGCAGCGCTTTGATTCGAGCCAGAAGCATGTCAAAGGCGAATGGTTTGGCAAGATAATCATCCGCACCGCTATCAAGACTGGTCACTATATCCTTGTCCTGATTTTTGGCGGTCAGCATGATGATAGGCGTGTGCTTGCCGTCCTCTCGGATTTTCTTTACGACCTCAGGGCCGCTCATGAGCGGCATCACGACATCAAGAACAATTAAATCGTACTCTTCACTGCTTGCTGCGACGTAACCGGCTTCGCCGTCGTATGCGACATCAACGGCATACCCCTCCTCCTCAAGGCCCTCTTTTATGGCTTGGGCGATACGATGCTCATCCTCTACCAGCAGTACCCTCATACCCCATAGACTACTCTTTAATACTTAAGTATTTCTTAAATTATGCAGAAAATCTACACAAGGTCATATTCGTATTCAAAGAAAAAGAGGCTTTTAAAGTAGCTGACGACGAGCTTCCTGGTAGGCCTTGTCGATAATCTTTTCGAGCACAGCAAGGTCAACATCAGCCAGTTTGTTTATGTAGAGACAGCCTTTGCTGGTCTTGAATTTACCAAGCTCGCCCAGTAGGTCATCAAGATCCGCCTGGCCGAGAACATAGAGTGTCAAGTTCTGCTTCCTAGGCGAAAAGGCAGCTAGCGGCCAATCACCTTCTTGGCTGCTGCGCTCTGATTTATAGTGGTACTGTCCAAAGCCAACGATGCTACTGCCCCACATCTTCGGTGTCTCGCCAGTAACCCTCGTAAATATTCCCAGAAGCTTGAAACCATCTTCACGCCTGGTTTCATTTTCAACCGACGCGATAAAATCTTCTACGCTGCCATCATTCTTTTTGGTTTTTAACTCACCCATATGTTATTCCTCCATCACAGCGGTTATGATTTTATTATACGCCCCTACGCCGTTCTGGTAACTTTCTTCAGAGGTCCTCATGTAATGTTCCATCATGAAGCCGCTGTTGATTTCGAGTACCTGATATTCACCGTCTGTAGTTTCAATGATATCAACCGCCGAAAGCCGCAGACCCAGGGCAGATTGCGCCCGAGAGGCTAGTGCGAGTAACTCGCTACTCGGCACGACATCCTTTGGCGTAGCGCCTTTTCCAAGATTGAACATCTTCAGCCCATCAACCATGACCGCTTGTTTTTCGTACACGATCAACGGCTTCCCATCAAGTAGAACGAAGCGCATTTCACGGGCGATGGCGACAAACGGCGCTGCCGCCCACGCCGGGATATCTGTCGATTCGACCCACGCAACCGCCTCGTCAGGGCTGCCAACTAGTTTTACGCCGTGACCGCCCGTGCCATCGAGTGGCTTCACGACCATCTTACCAAAGCCTTGGATCACCTGTTTCTGAGCCTCTGAAACTCTTGGCCGTAACAGATGATGAGGTACACTCGGGATATCCTCTTTTGCAAGGAGTAGGTGAGTTGCCACCTTGTCTTTGGCTATCAGCGCGGACACCGAGTCGTTCAGACTAAAACTATACCCGACTATCCTTCTGGTCTTTTCCTCTTTTGTCATCTCGAGCACCCAATCATCGGACAGGGCAGTAAAGGCAATCCCACGCTCGGCGCAGATAGCTCTAATAATCTCAACCATCAAACGGTTGGAAATATATTCTCCAGTTTGCATGTTGGTAGCATAGCAGAGAAGAGGGGAGTAGAATAGGGGAATGACAGATGAAACAGTCCGCGCCGGCGAAATAGCGCTTTCTGCAGCCGATCCCCTACTCGGAGCAATCATCAAAAAACAAAAGCTCGTGGCCTCTGAGCCACGCTCTGATTATTTCGCTTCCCTGGTGCGCTCAATCATTGGGCAGCAAGTTTCGGTCGCGGCCGCCCGGGCAATCGCCAATCGGTTCGAGGCGCAAACCGACATGAAACCCGACCAAGTCATGGCGCTTTCCGATGAGGACATGAGAACCATCGGCCTTTCAAAACAGAAAGCCGGTTATATCCGTGATCTTTCAGCGCATTTCGTGAACGACCCTACCGTCTATAATCACCTGGAAAAGCTAAGTGACGACGAGGTCATACAAGAACTTACCGAGGTAAAAGGTATCGGCGTCTGGACCGCTCAGATGTTCTTGATGTTCACGCTTGGCAGACAAGACGTGTTCGCGCCCGATGATGGTGGCCTGCAGCGAGCCATAGTGAGACTCTACGGGTGGGAGGCTTTGCCGCATAAAAAAGACTTAGTTGTTTTCAGTGAAAAATGGCGACCCTATAGAACAGTCGCTTGCCTGCATTTGTGGCATTCGCTCGACAACAAGCCGGCGTAAAACATATCAGGAGCACTGACTAGGATCACCGGTTTCGTACCCCGTCGTGAATGCTCCTACTCGCTGCTCGCTGCTACCGTGTGTCCAGTTTTCTGGCGTCACGCGGCCTTCGATCGTCTGCTGGATATTATCATCTCCTACGGCAGCGGCGGCAGACATGGCCTGCTCGATTTCACCGTCTTCAAAGACGCCGCTCTTCGCCTGCGAATGTGCCCATATACCCGCATAACAATCAGCTTGTAATTCGATTCCGATCGAGTCTTCTTGTGACTTCTGCGCATTTAGGTCAAGTAATCCAAGTAGATTTTGCACATGATGTCCGACTTCATGAGTAATGACGTATGCCTGGGCAACTTCACCCGAACTGCCACCGAAACGTTTTTTGAGCTCATCGAAAAACGTCTCATCAAGGTAAATCGTCGTATCATACGGGCAATAGTGCGGCCCGACCTGGCTGGTTGCCACGCCGCAGGCGGACTGGGTGGTACCACGAAACAACACGAGCTTCGGCTCTTCGTATGTACTGTTATTTTTTTGGAATACACCACCCCACAGCTCATCGCTCGAACCAAGCACTTTGCTTGCGAATACCTCGTAACTGTCCTCGCCACGAAATTCAATAGGTTGCTGTGATTCATCGACCTGCGTTGATTGCAGGCTTTCGATCTGGCCTATCACCTGTTCGACTGCCGCCTGAGGTACAGAAATACCAAAATAGTTTAACCCGAGTACCACCAAAAAAGCCACGATACCGGTACCCGCGAAAGCAGGGCCAGCGAGTCCGCGTCGGTCCTCAACGTTACCCATCCCAGTGATTCGGTCCCAGCGTGCCATGTCTTCATTATACTACGGAAGACACACCTAGGGAGCTGGGGCGGTGTCTGAGGCAATCATGCTTGCCGCCTCTTCTTTACCGAGGACCTGCTTCACTTGTTCGAGGGTGATACGCATCGTGCTGCCCGGACTGATGCTTCCCGCAAGCATCTCCTTCGCGACGGTATTTTCTACCGCGCGCTGCATCACTCTACGAAG
>CBFGYC010000075.1:0-3604 GCA_965652985.1 uncultured bacterium
CGAGTGGTATTGCCAACGCCCATTTTATATATCGGCAGGTCAGGATGATTGGCGGCGAAGGCAGCGGCCTTCTCGTTTACCTGACGAAAAACGTAACTACTCGTCAGCTTTGTATAGTTGTCATTTAGTTTTGTCATAAAATACCTCTCACGTTAGGCCTATCCTACACAGTAGAGGTGAATAAAGGAATTTTTATGACTTTTTTAGGGATTGACCCTCGTATTTGTTAAGAATATCACGCACCTAGGTGGCGAGCTGCAACTCGGGGCTAACGTCGCCCATGTCAAAGTCCGATGGTAGTGTCATTTGAGGTGGGGGCATTTCCGAATAATACTGCGTGATGGCTTCTTTGATCTCATCGAGGACAGTCTTAAGGGAGGTTGCGCCCTCGGGTATCTCAACCGTGACATCATCATTGAACGTCGGCTGAAGATTGATATTCAACTCATCCGTGCCGTTATTTTGGCCGTACACCGCGACCTCAGTTATCTCATGGCCGAGCTTGCTTACCCAAAGTTCTATGACTGGCTCATCCTCATTTTCGGTCATCTCCTTAGTGAGATCATCGGCTATATCCTTGAAGTGTATGTCTTCATCGCAGTTTTTCAGCTCTTTGCCGTATGTCGTATTCTCAAGCTCCGTCACGAATGAGGCGGCTGCGTCTTGATCGAAAGTAATCTTGTAGCCAAAGCTGTCGGCGCTATTTACCTTTTTTGAACCGAGTTCTTCCTGGACGATAAGAACCTGACTCGCTCTATACAAATCTGCTATCTCATCTGTCATTGCCGAATCAGACCGTAATTTGTCGAAAAGATCCAGCATGCAGGTCTGCTGAGAGGCGATCTCCTCGCTTGCTTCTTGGTAATCGGATGCCTTGATGCTGATCCATCGGTCCTCGATCTTTTCAAAGACATCGTTTGCGTACTCTGGAATCTGACCTCCTGACTGCATGGCCATGTCTTCGACGACGTCTCGTACCCCGCTTACCTTCACATAGAGTGTATCGTCGATAATCCGGCCCATGCCGGTAGCTTTAAACTCTTGCTGTGCTTCGTCACCAGTAACGGTCACGTTTGTAGTAACGGTAAAGTCACCGCCAGTCTCTCCAGCTTTACTATCAAGCTCGATATCCAGCCTGAAGTCGTCGCTGGTGTAGGTAATCGATCCTTTCGCGGTGCCGGTTTTTGCCTTGAGCGCATTGACGACCGCATCATGCACGACTTTATCTGGGTTCTGATACCACATCGTGTAGCCCAGTACCGAGCCGCCGATAAGAACGATCGCCACGGCAACGAGTAGGGCGGCGATGATTAGTTTCATAGGGCGTTTTTTCGCAGGTGAGGCGAAACTGGTCTCGACTGGAGCGGGTGTTTCCTCTAGTCCCACGCTTATTTCTGGAGCTACCTCTGGATTCGCATTCACGTCTTGATCTTCGTTCATAACCCTCTCCGAATTACTGCTAGTTATAGAAATTTTAGCATAAACGTGTCAATAGGAAGAGCGCACGGGTAAAACGACAGCTCGGAGAAAGCCGGTATGTGCTTTCTTCGAACGCCACAAGAAGAACTAGCTCGCCCTTGTCGTCAATTTGGAAATGAGTGAAGAGAAAATGTCTTTATAACCCTGATCCATCGAGAGCTCTTCGACGATTCGTAGAGCTTTGGCGCTTTCATCGTGTATGGTCTTCTCGGTGTTCTCTTTGGCGCCTGATGAGATGATAAGCTCCACGGTTTTTTCCGCGTCTTCGTCGCCCATTTCGTAGTTTGGAGCAAAAAAATCCACGAGTGTCGAGGCCTGCTCCGGCGCGAGGTTTTTTAGTGTCTCTTTGATGAGAAACGTGCGTTTTTTCTCTAAAATGTCGGATCTATTTGATTTTCCTGTCGTTTCGACATCGCCAAACACTCCGAGTAAGTCGTCTTTCAGCTGGTATGCGATGCCTGCATGGAGTCCGATTTCTGCAAGTTTTTTCAATTCGTCTTCGGTCGCGCCTGCCAGAGCCGCACCGCACTGGAGTGGTGACTGCAGAGAATAGCTGGCTGTTTTATACTTCGCTACTCGTATTGGGTCGGTCCGCTGCGGGTCATAGAGCACGGAGTCAGTATCTATGAGCTCACCGCCGGCGACGGAAAAGATAGCCTGATTCAGGTATTTTTGTACGAGCAGTTTCTCGTCGCTAGTAAGAGGGGCTGTCTGTATAAGCTCGTACGTACTCATGAGGAGCAAATCTCCGCTAAGCAGCGCCGCCGAAAGGGCGTAGTGGTCGACGTCGGCTTCACCTAAATCCCCGTAGACTTCTTGGTATATTCCAGCGATATTAGGTCTTCCGTGACGCACAAGGTCGCGGTCAATGATGTCGTCGTGCACGAGCAGGCAAGCGTGTAGTAGCTCCCAGGCGGTGGCGATCGGAAGGACTCTTTCAGGGTTTTTCCCGCCGTACGCCTCATAGGCAAGCATGACGAGACGCGGACGCATCCGCTTGCCGCCAGCGAGGAGGTATTGTTTGATTTCCTGCCACAGGTTAAGGTAGCGGTCATCAATCTCTGCCGCATGGCTAATTTTTTCGTCGCAAAAACTGCCGAGAATAATTTCTACCTTTGGTACATGTTCCATATTCTGTTTATTATACAATGTGCCAAGCCCTACGTCCTTCGAAGAAAGTAGTCGTTAGTTTTTTCCTTACGCGCTTGTCGTGTGCGGTATGCTAGTACCATGGCCTTCATCGCGGGGATTTTGTTTTATATTTTTTTGCTGCAAAAGATTGGTTCGCCGATCAAGACCGCGCTGGTTTTTGTCATTGGCTATACGGCCTTGCAGTCGATTACCACGGGGTTGCTGTTCTACGCTCAGGGCGTCCCGGTTTTGCCTAACCTGTTTAATCTTGTGACGGTAAGTACGGCCTTATTACAATTTGTTGCCGCCACCTTGGTGTTTTATAAAGTCAACGAGAGTGGCGACGAATACCTATCGTATGCGCTTTGGGGCGGTATTGGCCTCGCGACTATATTTTTCTTGGTGCCGCTGTCAGTGCAGATCGTAGTAGTCACTCTATAGCCGCGCTACCTAAAGTTTTTGACATTTTTCACAGTAGCCCTGTAGCTCGAGCTGATGCGATGAAATAGTAAACCCCGTGCCACTAGCCAGTGTGTCGATTATTCGTTCGAGGTTTCTATTCTCCTGAACTGCGATGACCCTGTTGCAGCCAAGGCAGGTGATGTGGTGATGATGATCAAGAAAGATTTCGCTGAGCTCGATCTTGTACTTCCAACCTATATTCACCCTCCTTACGATGCCAAGCGAATCAAAAAGTTCTATCGTCCGGTAAATACTGACGCGGTCTACCGCACCGTCTGCGTGCTTAAAAATTTCCGCGAGCGACTGCAGACCATGTTCTTGAAGTAATCTGAATACCAATAATCTCGGCTTGGTTACTTTCGAATTATTTTCCTCAAGTACTTTCCGAAGGATCGACTCCTCTTTCATACGGGTATTTTACATGCAACTGCAACATAATTGCAATATAATAATGGTGGCGGCAGAGGCTTTTATGCTACTATAGATACATGTCTAAATTACTAGGGTATGCGGGGTACGCGGCTTTTGGCGT
>CBFGYC010000076.1:0-3524 GCA_965652985.1 uncultured bacterium
GATCTTATATTTATTTCCGGCCAAGTCGGCTTGGGAGCTGACGGCACTATTCCGGAGGATTTCCCAGGTCAGGCCAGAAATACGCTCACGAATCTCAAGAATGTTATCGAGAGCGCCGGCTCGGAACTAGGGAAGACCGTCAAAGTGAATGCCTATCTTACCGATCTATCGCACTTCGCTACGTTTAACGACATCTACGTGGAGTTCTTTGGCGAGCACAAACCCGCGCGCACGACACTTGGCGTCAAGGAGCTGCCTCGTTTCGAAGGCGACCCACTGATTCATATTGAAATTGAAGCGGTCGCGACGCAGTAGGATATAGCGATGGAAGCAACTCAATTATCACTAGTCGAAAGCGCCCAGGCTTTTGCAATCGAGCGACACGGCGATCAAGAGTACGGCAGTAATCTCCCTTACGAGTGGCACCTTGGCAAAGTAGCGACCCTGGCCGAAAGACTTGGTTACCCCGAAGAAATCCAAGCCGCCGCCTGGCTTCATGACGTCGTCGAAGATACGGCTACAGATCTTGATGAAGTACGTTTACTATTCGGTGACGCGATTGCAGACATAGTAGACAACGTCACATACAGCGACGAGGACAAAGCCGCTGGGGTAGACAAAATCAAAAAAGCCAAACGGAACATGGGCGCGCATGTCGTCAAATTTTGCGATAGTTCAGTCAACTTTAGCGCCAGCGCTCTTAACGGAGCTCCAGAAAGCATGGGCCAGTGGCGCGCTACGGTCGAACGCTACGGTCGATTCGTCTCCGAGCTTAGAAGCGATCTTCCGACGCCACAAGAAGTCGGGCAGTGGCTCGACGCATCGTAGAAGCTAACGTTTCATTTAGCGTCAGGTTTGACTGGCTAGTGCCGGAAGAATATCGGTTTTCGCTTCTCCGCGGAAGCGATGACGGAATCGATGGCATCTTTTGGGTTAGCAGTGTTATTCATCTTTGGAGAACCAGATGTAGCAAGAGTGTAGGCGGCTCCAGCCCGGTTTATTTTTTCCTCGGCTAATACAAGGGCCATGGCGTCGTTATCCTCGTATGCTTCGTATACCGATTCGGCAGCAGAGATAAAGGCCTTAAGGGAGTCAACGTATCGTCCATAATGAGCCTCATCGAATGATTCGAGGGGCACGCTAGGATACTTAGCGAGCAAATCCTCGCACGCAGCAATACTTTCGTGAAGCATGTCGACCGTTTCGACACCGCTTAAGTCACCAAACTCTTCGCGACAGGTTGTATCGACTTGCAGGTAAACTGTAGCCGTCTCGATCATATCGAGGGTTGACTGACCATATGCCTCTATTTTCGCTTTATCGTTATCGTAGGCTCGACGAACCTCGTTATCTGCCGTAAGTATGGGAGATTTTTTCAGTTCAGCCAGAGCCGCTACGTATGCCTCGGCTGCATCTTGTCTGGGCGCCATGGTCGAGACATCGAATGTATCATCGAAGGCGACGGTAGCAAACGGGATAGTCTCCGCACTTTCGCGTAGCGTGCGAAGCTCTTTTAAGAATGATACGTAAGCCTGATCGGGGGTCCGATACAAAAAATAGAATGCGGCCAGGCTCGCTACGACCACGAGGGCCACTGATGACGTAGTAATCGCGAGAATCCAAGGCCACCGACGATTCTTAGCCCCTAGTGCGGAATCCGGCTGTTGCGCTGGGCTCACCCCGGGAGCGGCTTCCGCCATAGACGCGGTCGATGCCGTCGTTGGCTCGATCTCCGAAGGCGGCACCTGGATGTTTTCGATATCTTGTGGATCCATCAGATTACTTTCCTAGGGCCGATTATAGACTACGCGTGTCGAATTTGGAAAATATTTATCGCACTCTCGACCGAACGAATACGGCTGCCGTTCTGCTCGGAAGATACAATTTGATTTTTTCATTAGTGGCTTCATATGCCATTTGAGTGTCGATTCGTGACTGGCCGCCATACGCGGCATCGTCGCTCGAGAGGGCTACCTTGTACTCGCCATCGAACGCTGGAACTTCGTGGTCGGTATACGATGCGTCGGGCGAAAGGTTGAATACGAAAAGATGGTTGTCGCGCACGAACGAGACAAGGTGTCGCTCTTCATCAATCGAAACGTAGTGGTAATTCGCATCTTTCAGATTCTTCACCAGATCGGTCATGGCCTTGTCAAAGCGCTGTAGCCACTGGTACTTGAGCTTGGGATTATCCGCCAAGCTCCACTGACGGCGCGCATAATGATACGACCAATCGTTGCCCTCCCTAGGGAAATCAATCCACTCAGGGTGACCGAATTCGTTACCCATGAAATTGAGGTAACCACCAGCGTGCGTAGCGGCCGTCAGAAGGCGAATCAGCTTATGAAGGGCGATGCCTCGCTCGACTATGAGGTTATCGTCATCAATGTGCATATGATCATACATCTCTCTGTCGATCAAACGGAAAATCAGCGTTTTATCTCCAACCAGCGCTTGGTCGTGGCTTTCGGCGTAGCTAATTGTCTTTTCTTCTGGGCGATGGGTCGTGAGCTCGTGAAATAGATGGCCAAGATTCCACTCCTCGTCTTTTTGCTCTTTCAGCGTTTTGATCCATAAGTCTGGCACGCCCATGCTGAGGCGATAATCAAAACCAATGCCGCCATCGGCCCTAGGCGATGCCAACCCCGGGAAAGCGCTGGTATCTTCGGCGATTGTCATCACATTGGGCTGCACAACGTGCGCCAATTCATTTGCCATAGAGAGGTAGGCAAGCGCGTCAAGGTCGACATTGCCAGATACATAATCGTCGTAGCTGCCAAACGTCTTCCCAAGGCCATGATCATGATAGAGCATGCTCGTGACACCATCGAAACGGAAGCCGTCAAAACGGTATTCATCAAGCCAAAAACGGACATTAGAAAGCAGGAAATGAACAACCTCTGACTTGCCGTAATCAAAGGTGCGCGAGTCCCAAGCCTCGTGGTTACCGCGCTCACCAGCATGAAAATATTGGCTGGTCGTGCCATCGAAACGGCTTAGGCCCTCGGCTTCGTTCTTAACGGCATGCGAATGCACGATATCCATGATCACCTGGAGGCCCATACCATGCGCGGTATCGATGAGCTCCTTCAAATCATCTGGCGTCCCAAAACGCGAGCTGGCAGCAAAGAAATTTGATACATGATAGCCAAAACTGCCATAATACGGATGCTCTTGCACCGCCATAAGCTGCACCGTGTTGTAGCCCAGATCTTTGATACGCGGCAGTACATTCTCGGTAAAGTGCTTATAACTTGCCACCTCTGGCTTTTCGCTACTCATACCAACATGGGCTTCATAAATCAGCGGCACCTCAGGAGGGGTTGGGGTGGTGTGCTTCCACTCATACGGTTTTTCTGGCTGCCAAATGGCGGCATCGAATATGTTCGTGGTGGTATCTTGCTTCACATACGTGGCGTAGGCTGGAATCCGCTCGCCGGAACCACCACTCCAGTGAATACGCAGCTTATAGTGGTCCTCATGCCCCAGGGCCTCGGCCGGAAGGCGCAGTTCCCAGACATCGT
>CBFGYC010000077.1:0-3516 GCA_965652985.1 uncultured bacterium
GCGAGAGACAACATCCGCAAATCGGACATTGAGCAGATAGCAAAAGCGCTAGAACTGCACTATATTGACTATGGTATATTCACAAAATCGGGGGAACTATGCAGTGATACTAGCTACGGCAAGGACAACTGCGATGGCGTATATGTAAATACTGGTGGCTGGGCCTCGGATAGCGACATGCATCACTTAGTGGACGAGGGGTACATGTCGACCATCCCGGAAGATCCGATAAATAATGAAACCTATAAATATACCTATGAGCCGTGGAACGTAGGGCAAGGCGGATACACTGCCGCCGCTCAGGCTTACGATTTATGCGCTACCCTTGAAGCTGGCGGAACGTACTGCGTGAACAAGAGGAAATAAATGAATAGACGGCAGGGTTTCACTATCGTCGAGCTGCTGATTGTCATCGTCGTCATAGCCATACTTGCGGCGATTTCAGTCGTTGCCTATACAGGTATTCAGGATCGGGCAAATGACGCCACAGTTGAGGCTGATATTGCAGCTATAAGAAAGAAGATGGAGATGGTAAGGATTGACCTTGGACATTACCCTCAAAGTGCTTCCGAATTTCCTGATGGTTTTAAATTTAGTAAATCGGCGTATGACCCAACACAGAATAACCTCTATTACTGCGTTGATATGGAAAATGACCGCTATGCGTTTGGGCTTCGATCTAAATCAATGAGGGGATATATTGTAAACGCGGATAATATAGCTGCCGGGGTAGGTGTAACTGCTGCAGCAAACTGTAGCAGTATCGACAAAACTTTGCCGTCCGACGCGACCATGTATGTCTCGCAAGGCTACACGGGCAGTACATCAAACTGGAATACCAGCTGGGCGTGGATAGACTAATCCTCTCTTGGTTCTCAGTATAAAACACTCCCGCGCAGGGAGTGTTTTATACTTTGTGTGCTAGCTTATTTCTTAAGCATCGTTTCCTTCAAGTTCTTCTGGCTGATGTTGTAGTAGTAGAGAGCTGCTGCGAGGGCGGCAAGTCCAGCACCGGCGGCGAGCCATTCGCCAAGACCAGTCTGTGGAAGCTCCGGAGGAGTCTCGATAGGCGGTTCGATACATTCAGGGCTGTTCTTTGGCAGATCTTCTTTGCCAGGTAGCGGGCAGTTGTCAGCTTCGGGTACAGTAATGGTCGCTTTACAGCTGGCGCTCTGGGTACCTTTACCGGTTACGTCGAAGTAAAGAGTGACAGTGGTCGTGTACGTACCAGGTTCTGCATACTGGTGTTCGACAGCCGTAGCTTTGTCTTTGCTGAACTCTTCAGACTCGCCATCACCAAAGTTGAATACTGCTTTTTTCAGGTTGGCATTTTCAGCCGTGTAGCGCAGATCAAAAGCGTACGTACGGTCCTTGCCTTGAATGGCGCGAGGTGTCAGGCTATCGCAGGTATACAGGGCGACTTTTGGCGGCTCTTCAACGGTAACGGTAACGACGCAGTTGTCTCCGGTGATTGCAAGAGTCTTGCCATTCACGGTAATGTTCGCTGTAACCCTGATAGTGTATGTACCAGGCTTCTTGTAGGTATGTTCAACCGTGTTACCACCGGTCATCTTAGAACCGTCACCGAAGTCATACGTGTAATTTTTAACGCTTGCACCGTTCAGGGCTGTGGCGTCGGCGGCAAAGCTGAAGCGGACTCGGTCGATTTTGGTCGCCTTAAGGTTATCACAGCTGTAAACAGGATTAGCCTTTGGTTTTTCAGTAGGCGTACCCATCACAGGGTTGGCGCAGGAGCTGATGACCGCCTTGTAGAACTGTCCATCACGGTAGAATACATAGGCGTCCACTGGGCGAACAAAGATGCTCATGTTCGGACCTTCGTAAAACGTCGTACCGCCAATCGTTACTTTTTTAGGAGCGTTGCCACGAGAATCATAAAAAGGTTTACGGGACACAGAGAAGGCGCCAGTGGCGACGGTCTTGCCGTCGACAACCACGCGGCCATCCTGGTAGACAACACCATGCATGATGTCGCTCGTCTCGCCGGTCAAGTCGCTCCTGGAAATACCGTAGTGTCGAAATACGCTTTGAATACCGCTGGCATTCTGGTCGTACTTTTGAAGCAGTTCTTTCTCGGTGATAGCGCCACCCTGGATCATGGCGTCAGCACTCCAGTTACGGTAAGTGCCGACACCTTGGGTGCGGGTGCTGGGTAGGTTAAGTACGGCGATGGTGCCGACGATAGCGACTACCATGGCAGCGCCAGCGATGACATTTCTTTTCTTTACCTGAGAAGCGACCGCTTTCGGCGTTTCCTCGGTAAGGAGTGGGTCTGTGTGGTGGTTCATGTTCTTAGTTTTTCCTTTTTATGTTTCGCCGTAAAGGCTGATGTATGAATACATATTAGCATAAACTTTATAATATGTCAATATTATTAATCCACTATATTTATTTTGCCAGAACAGAGGAAGGTTGGTAGAATAAAGGCGATATGCTTATGTTAAATAAAAGGCAGCGCGGCTTTACAATAGTTGAGCTCCTTATCGTCATTGTAGTTATCGCCATTTTGGCGACGGTTAGCGTCGTTGCTTATACCGGCATCCAGAATCGGGCGAATGACATGGTCATCGAGGCTGACATCTCGGAAGTCATAAAATATCTAGAAATTGCTAAGGTTGATCTTGGGCGTTACCCGCAAGCGGACTATGAATTCCCTGAAGGCTTCAAATTCAGTAAGGCATCGTATGATCCGACCCAAAATAATATTTACTACTGCCTTGATATTGTTAATCAGCGCTATGCCTTTGGTTTGCGCTCGAAGTCACTTAAAGGCTACATACTGAATACAGGAACTGTCACAAAGGGTGTAACTGCAAACGGATCTTCGACTTGTCAGGCCATCGACAAGGAGTGGTCTGAAACGGATCCGACAACGATGGTATTCCAAGGATATATCGGGTCGTCCAAGCATTGGAATGCCGGCTCAAACTGGACACGCTAAGACAGGGCCGTGTGGGTACTCTGGGCTACGCTTCGGTAAAGCAATATTGCGGAAGAATGTATTTATTGAAGGGTAACTGGTATAGTAATGCTTATGGATATAAAAACAAACCTTGGCGGGGCTTTTAAGGGCGACCTTGATAACGCTCCAGAAACACTCGATTTTTACTCACATGATGCCAGCCTTTTTGAGCTGCGACCAGAGATCGTGGCGTTCCCGAAGGATGCCGAAGACGTAAAAGCGGCGGTCAATTTCGTGCTTGCTAATAAGGCGGCCAACCCTAGCCTGAGCATTACGCCGCGCTCAGCCGGAACTGATATGTCGGGTGGTGCCATCAACGAATCGATCATTCTCGACGTTTCGAGGCATATGACTCAGATCGCTGAGATTACGCCTGAGTCTGCTCGGGTGCAGCCGGGGCGTCTGTACCGAGAATTTGATGTTGAAACCAAGAAAGTCGGTAGCATTCTGCCGAGTTACCCGGCCAGCCGCGGCCTCGCCTCAGTCGGGGGTATGGTCAGTAATAACTCAGGTGGTGAGCTTGGTATCCGCTA
>CBFGYC010000078.1:0-3440 GCA_965652985.1 uncultured bacterium
GATGCTGGCGAGAATCCGACCGACACACCTTTCCTGGTCTTCGCACTGACAAAGCCCATCGCGGCATAATGCGGCAAACCGACGGTCGCGCCAGTCAGGAGCGTTTTACCGGCCTCGGCGATTTCTTTGCCGAGTGTATAAGCGAGTTGGTGCGAGGATTCGACAGTGATACCGTTCGCCGCACCTGATACGCAGATTTGGTAGCGCATTACTCGACTTCCTTCACCTTGTACCAATCAGGCGCTTCAGCAAGATACTTTTCAAGCGCATCCTTCGTAAGCAGGCCTTTTTGCGCTCCAACGTGCTGAACGACATTCATGCTGTTGATTGGTGACCACAGAAGTGCCGTCTCAAGTGACTCACCTGCCGCGATCGCCGCTACGAATGTCGATGAAAACGCATCGCCGGCACCGGTACGCTCAAATGGTGGCTGAGGGTCAGGATAATTCGGAACGCTCAGGACCTTGGAACCATCAGACGCGTATGACCCATTCGGACCATCGGTAATCACGACGATTTCCGAGCCAAGCGCATGCAGGCCGGCAGCGAGATCCTTGACTGAATCGTATGGAAGACCCGTCACATCCATCGCCTCTTCGCGGTTCATGAGTACTATCTTGCTACGTCGGTAGAGCCCGGCCATTTTTTCGGCGCCCCACTTGAACTGGAAGGTACCTGGCTGCAGGACGAAATTGATGTCCGGGTTACGCTCAAGATAGTCAAGCAATCCTTCGTGAAGTGGCCAAGAATCTTCACCAAGATACGCCAAATACACCCAATCAGGCTTCGTTTCAGGATCTTTCCACTCGTAGCGGTATTTTTCGCTCTTGACGAGCATCGTGCGGTCGGCCTTATAGCAAAGCACGTACCAATAGCTTGTCGCCTTATCTTCCTCGATGATCATTGGCTCGGTGCTGACGTTCTCGCTTTTTAGGTATTCAAGACCCTCTTCGCCGGTCGCGTCACCGCCAATCCACGCCATCAACCCTGCTTTCCCACCAAGACGGGCGATCGATACCGCGACATTCGGCGAAGGTCCGACCGACTTCACGATATCAACACGCTCATACGGCGGCTTGCGGCCAAACGGTACGGCCAGCCACTCGGTGTCGCCTTCTTTGATGATCTTGGCAGTTTCATCGCCGAGCGTAATAAACGCATCTGTAAAAATATCGCCAATTGCTAATATATACGGTTGATCCACTGTCATTTTCTCCTCTGTTTTATCAATAATATCCGAATAATGTTCATCATCGTCGAGCATCATACCAATCTCACGGGCTACTTCATGCACCGATCCAGCGTTCATACGCTCACGTTCGGCGTAGCGACGCACGAATTCTGCACGCAGCTTACGCTGCGCGTGCGCCACGGTCCGTTTGTCATACGGCAGGCTGTGGTGACTATTTTCGATGATATCGAAAAGATTAAAAGAAATCGGCCCTGAGCCGAGATTCGTAAGCACGTACGACGTACCCGAAAAAAGCTGCTTGGCACGCGATTCGTCGTGACGAATGAGCGCGCTGAGTGCCTGGTATAGCTCTTCGCCCGTCGTATTTGCCGGATCCAATCCCAGTTCACGCATCATCCTGTTCGCCTTCTCAGAAATGTCTCCGACCAGTCGGATATCGACGCCGCCATTGCCGGTTGCCTGCTCGAGCCGGGCCACATTCATCAAAAACAGCGGATGATCATTCGCCAGTAGGTCTTTGAGAATGCGTGCCATGTCCTAGAAGTCCTTTTCTGAGAGTGGCATCTCGTGTAATGAGGCGCCTTTATGCAAAATACCCGCTTTGGCGCCGACTTTCGTTACTACCGAAGTAGAATTCGCACTGGCGAAAATGATCGAGTCTTTCAGTGACTTTCCTAAGGCCCACTGGCTCAAAAAGCCCGAGCCAAAAGCATCGCCGGCGCCAGTACGATCAGTGACCGGCACGTCTTCGTACATCCCGGCGCGAACGATCGTCTTGCCATCGCTCGCCGTCACGCCATTCGGCCCATCACTCACGATTACGACCGGACAATAGTGTGTGGCGTGTCGCACGAGCTCTTCCGGTGTCTCGCCCTCGACGATTTTCTTCATCTCTTCTTTGTTCACGCTCAGTATATCTATGTCTTCAAGGAGCGGCTTTAACTTGTTGACCGAGTTTAGTTCTGCATCACCAGGGTTGAACATGATCTTGACACCGGCTTTTTTGGCATTCGTTATGATTACGTCAAGCGCCTCAAAAGCGCCGCCGAATGATGAGATATAAATCCAGTCAAGACCGGAAAAGTCGTAACCCTTGTAATCGTTCGCTGTGTGCGAATTGGCCGCGCCTCGATAGACAAGAATCGTCCTCTCGCCGTTATCGGCAAGAAGAATCGCCGAGTACTGTGTTCCCGCGTCTGGGCTATACAGCACGCCTGAAGTATCGACGCTTTCTTTGTCGAGTTCTGCAAGCACGCCCTGGGCAGCGACGTCTTCGCCTAGCTTGCCGACAAACCTGCTCTCTAGGCCCTGGCGGGCAAATGTCACCGCAGCGTTCGTCGCGCCTCCACCGGTTGAAAAAGTCACGGCGTCAACCGTCATCTTCGAACCGAGTTTAAACTCTTCGGTAAATTCTTCCATATATTCGTTGGTGCGCGGATCAAGCTCTGCTCGTATACCTTTTCCCGATATAAAAACATCCTGTGAAGCCGCTCCAAAAGCTGCTATCTTAACCATATACATTACTATAGCGCATATGCTAAAATGAAAGCAACATGACAAACCTTCATAGACTCCATCGACCATATAAGCAAAGCCCTTGGCTTGATAATCTCAGTCGTGAAATGCTCACTTCCGGACAGATATA
Source organism: uncultured bacterium (assembly GCA_965652985.1). Classification (GTDB taxonomy): domain Bacteria; phylum Patescibacteriota; class Saccharimonadia; order Saccharimonadales; family Saccharimonadaceae; genus JAUIHN01. The sequence goes on from CBFGYC010000078.1 coordinate 2,838, forward strand.
TAACTATATCTACCAGGGCGTACGAGGCATTACCTCCAACCCGACCATCATCGCGAACGCCCTTAAGAACAGCACCCTGTACGATGAGCAGGTCAAGCGTCTCGCCTACGAAGGTTTCTCAACCGAGGAAATTTACTGGAAAATCGTCATCGACGATATCAAGTCAGCCTGTGACGCTTTCAAGGAGACATGGGAAGAAAGCCGCGGTGAAGATGGCTACGTTTCCTTGGAGGTATCTCCGCTGATCGCCAGGGACGGCAACGCAACCCTTGAAATGGCCCGCAAACTCTGGAAAGAAGTCGACAAACCAAACGTCATGATCAAGGTCCCTGCGACAGAAGAATGTGTTCCTGTCGTCGAAACCCTTCTGTCCGAAGGCATCAACGTCAACGTGACGCTCATTTTTAGCCTCCGCGTCTACAAAAAAGTCGCTCAGGCGCACTCTTCAAGTCACAGCCTGCACAAGAACATAGATTCACGTAGCGTCGCGTCGCTTTTCGTCAGCCGCATCGATAGCGAAGTCGACAAACGTCTCGAAGCCATTGGCACGGACGAAGCTCTCGCGCTGCGCGGCAAAACCGCTATCGCGCAGGCCCAACTTGC
>CBFGYC010000079.1:0-3411 GCA_965652985.1 uncultured bacterium
GTTAACTTAATGCGAGGAGTACCAAAGTGGCGCTAAAGATACAACGAACATCACCCTTAAAAGCGAGAATCTTATCAACGATAGTGATGGTGTTCGCACTGGTACTGCAGCCACTAGTCGCGTTGAATGTGCCGGCGGCTTTTGCGGTTGGTACACCGGGTCAGGTTGTGATTAATGAATTCAATTCAAAAGGTAGCTCGGATTGGGTTGAGCTGTACAACACGACCGGTACAGCAGTCGATATAAATGGCTGGAAACTAACAGATAGCACAACAAACGAAGTTGCTCTAAGTGGCAGCGTTTCCGCGCATGGATTTGTATCGTACGAATTCAGTAACCGTCTGGGTGATGGTGGCGATACTGTTCGTGTGGTGGATGAAGCTGATACTGAGATCGATAGCGTGGTCTACGGATTGGGCGGCGACATCGCTGCGCCTGATACTGGCGAATTTGCCGCCCGTGCTTCCGACGGCAGCGCCACCTGGGAACTTCGCACCGCTGATAGCCGCGATGCGAGTAATAATATCTCTGTTGCAACGCCAGATATTACCAATGTCGATGCTTACTATGCATCCGGCACGGGCTACACTGGAATTGGCATTGATTTTACGGTAGAGAACGTTAGTAACGTAACAGGTGTTAAGTTGAGCTTGGATGGCTACAGTAGCGAGTATTCGATAGAGGGTCAGGCGCCGCTATTTAATAGCATCAACACTAATGCAGCTTCAGGTGGGTATACAACGAGTGGCACGGTTATTGTTACGGGCTCGCGTACAAGTTCAAGCGGTAGCTGGGAAACCATGGCTGGCACTTGGACTGGCTCGAGCCGCCCAACGACTGCTACTGTGACTATTACTTTATCAGATAGCACAGTGCTGACTATGTCTGACAACACGATTGTCGATAATGGTGGCAACACCCAGGCTACCGTATTCGCAAGCGTACCGCCAACCCCAGTACAAATGACATCATACAAAAACGGTTTCGAAACTGACACACACGACTGGAACGGCACTATTGACCGAGTAGCTTCTGGCACCGGTGGTATTGATGCTGCAAGTGGCGACTTCTATGCTCAAGTTGGCGAGGGAGCCAACACTTACTGGGGCAACTCTGGCTCAAATGTATTCCCAGACAATGGTTACACGACTGAGGTTGATCTTTATCTAGATATGGCTCAGGCTGATGGAGCCAGTGCTAAAAGAATTTCTTGGAACGGTGGAATTAGTGATGCGCAGGCACAGAACCTTGAAGAGACTGCTATCTTTTTCCAGACTGATCCAAATAACGCCAACCAGTGGCAAGTTAATTTCAGAATCACAGGTCCGTTCAAGAGTAGCCCATGGACGCAGATTACCGAAACTGGCTGGTATACGCTGCAACACCATTATCGTGAAGGAACAGATGGCTATCTTTATATCGACATGGCTGTTCTAGATGCGGAAGAAAACGTCATCTCCGCAGCTACCTACGGCGGGGCAGAGTATGGGCATGTGGTTGATACTGAGGTGGGTGGAGCAGATTATGGCTGGTTCCCGGCTACGTATACAGATTTCGCTACGGTTTCAGCTGACAATGCCTGTCTTTACCTCGGCGCGCCAGTCGCTGATGGCTGTGGCTTTAATGTGCCAGTCATTACTGCTCCTGAAATCCACAGCGTACGCTTCAGTACCATGAGCAAAGATAATGGCGCTTCTTACGATGGTGTTGTAATCGATTCGTACATGAAGGGCTTTACTGACGCTAAGAGTATAAAGGTTGAAATAGAACGAGCTGACGGCAGCAAAGTTTTCCGCCGCGGCAACCACCTGACTCGCAATCACATCAATCAAGGCGGCGACCATGCGCTCACTACTCCGTTCTCGTTTGACGGCAACACAGGCGATGCTTGGTGGAACCCTCAGGATGCAGAATGGACCAAGGCTACGAAGCCGGTTCGCATAACAATTACAGTCAACACGGAAAGCCATGGAAAAATTACGTTTAGCACACCGATTGGTCAAGAGCTCGTTGTAACTAACGGCACTTACAGTAGCTTAGTTAATCCGAGCACCCCTACCAATCTGCACAGGGTCGCCAAAGATAACGGTGAAGTGCTGCCTTGTGGCGTAATCACTACTCGCCAGATTTTGTTCCCGACTTGGGATACTTACGCTGACAACGAAGACATAGACTACTTTAACTACAAAACCAGCAAAGGCTACACAACAACCGTACCCGACAATTCTTTTGACACCCACAACTCTATGCCTAGCGCAGACGGCACGAACGCATATCGTGTCCAAGCTGTCGATACTTACGGAAATATGTCCGAGTGGAGTGACTGGTGCGAGGTAACTTATGACAGTACGGCACCCGTAGTCACTCTACACGGCCTAGTGGATGGCGAGGCGTACCAGGGGCCAGTAGATATCGTTGCGTCCATTGTGGATGAAAACCTTAGTCATTACTACTTGAGTATTTGGAGAGATGGCACTAAGGTGGCGACTCCTGAGACGTTCAAGAATAAAAATGTCGATGGGTTGACTGATGAGCTGCTTATGACTCTATCAGAAGGCGGCACCTACCTTGTTCGACTTGCAGCAAAAGATAAGGCTGGAAACAAGGATGGTAGTGCAAGTGAAGATGGTGATTCTGTAAAGACTGTTTCATTCACGATCGACAGCACCGCACCAGTTGTAACGTTCCAGCTCCCGATTGACGGAACAGTGGTTAGCGGTAATGTACACACCCGCTCTCGTATAGCAAATGAAACCGACCTCGTGCATCGTGTGACGTATATCGATGGCGTAATTATCAAGGACGAGACCAATACGCAGCGTAATAGTGAGATAAAGTTCAACTCGAATGATTACACTGATGGCGTACATACCATTCGTGTCGTAGCGACCGATAAGGCAGGTAATGTTGGTGAGGCGAGCCAAACATTCACGATAGACAATAGTCCAGTGCTGTCTGCTGATTACTTCACCGTGCACGCGGACCAGATTGCCGTAGGCTTTAGTATCGACCGATTTGATGATGCTACCAAGGTTGAGATTGAATTGTTCGAGGCTGACGGTACTCCAATCGCAAAGAACGTTGGCGATTCTACCGACATGGTGGACCTACTTAATAGTCATACTGGCCAGATTAGCTCACCGTTCTACATTCCAAGCCAGCCAAATGACAGCTATTGGACATTTGGTACTCCTGACTGGGCGAACGTACTGCCTGCCTACGCTGTCGTGACGGTATTCTATGGCAGCGGTGATAAGCTTGACGAACGAGTTGACTTTGTCTCGGCCAACCCTGACATTCCAGCTCAGACCTACGCCGCGCTCATCGCGAACTTACCAAGCGACTTGAATGAGGATGAAGAAGAGGAAGAGCAGACTGGGTCATTCTTCATCCCAGCATTTACTCCGACTA
>CBFGYC010000080.1:0-3350 GCA_965652985.1 uncultured bacterium
TGGTAGAGCGGCGCTTTCGTAAAGCGTAGGTCTCCGGTTCAAATCCGGACAGCGGCTCCAGAACCATACTAGCGATGTTCTTGGCGGTGGCGGATACTACTAATGAAAAATATACCAATCGACAGTCTAAAGAGCTTTTTACGGGACCGCACCATGGTTATGTTCAGTGCGGCGCTTCTCTTGATAGGCGTGGCATATAGTATCTACGTTGGTATAGCACTTGAGCCAAGTGATTTACAGGTGGCAACAAGATATACTGCCTTTAGCGACGCACACTTCTATCGAAACAAATGGTACTATCTGCTCTCCTTCATTGTCTTTGGCCTTATGGTCATTGGTCTTCACATAGCGCTCGCAGTCAAGCTGCATGGCAGGGATCAGCGCCAGCTAGCAGTCGGCCTGCTCTCCTTCACGCTCTTGGTGCTTGCTATTACCTGGATACTAACGAGGTCTGTTCTTCAGATCGCTTTCTTGTAACATCTATGAATGATATAGAAATCCCTCTTGGAAAGAAGCGTACATCGGCTTACCGCTTCTTTGAGATGCTGCCGGCTATTCTAAGTTATGGCACAATTATCCTGTTGATTGTCTTATCAATTATCAATCCGTTACTCGCCGCAATCTATCTCCTTGTCCTTATCATTACACTTTTGGTGAAAACCATCGGTATCGCAGCGCATACTATTGCTGGCCATCGTCGTCTAATGGGAGCTCAGACAATCGATTGGCGTGCTAGGCTTGAACAGCTTGAAGACCCCGAGGCAAGCTACGGTGGGGAGACGAGCATACCCTTGAAGGAGTATGGTGAAGCTATACATCGGCAGAATCTGCGGCGCTTGGCTGAAAATCCGGAACGGTTTCCGAAACCGTCCTCTCTCTATAACGCTGTAATTGTAGCAACATATAATGAATCATATGAGGTGCTGCAGCCGACGATACAGTCACTTATGGACGCGACGTATGACAACGATCACATGGTCGTAGCGCTTGCTTACGAGGCGAGAGGTGGGGAAGCTACCAAGAATATCGCCGAAAGGCTTAAAAAAGAGTATGAGCACGCCTTTAAGGCCTTTCATATTGTCGAGCACCCTGCTGATATGCCGAATGAAGTCATCGGTAAGGGCGGGAATATTACGTACGCTGGGTTCTTTTTGAAAAAATGGTTCGCAGATCAGGGTATCTCCTATAGTAATGTTATAGTTACAACGCTTGATAGCGACAATAAGCCATATAAAACCTATTTCGACTATGTAACGTACGAATATATCGTGCACGAAAACAGAAAGCACTACTCATACCAGCCAGTTTCTCTGTTTTTTAACAATATTTGGGATGCGCCAGCCCCAATGCGGGTTATAGCGACAGGGAATTCCTTCTGGAACATTATTGTCGCAATGCGGCCGCATATTCTCAGAAACTTCGCGTCACACTCGCAGCCTATGGACGCATTGGTTGAGATGGACTTTTGGAGTACTCGGACAATCGTCGAAGATGGCCATCAGTACTGGCGTAGCTATTTTCATTTTGACGGTGACTACGCCGTAATGCCGATATACGTACCGATTTATCAAGACGCGGTTTTGTCGGATACCTACATAAAGACACTCAAGGCGCAATTCGTGCAACTACGTCGTTGGGCATACGGTGCTTCGGATATACCCTATGTCGCGACAAAGGTCTTGCGTCGTCGTCGAAACGTACCGTTTTGGGCTGGTTTTACGAGGTTGGTAAGACTTACGGATAGCCATATTACATGGGCGAGCCTCGCTGTAATCGTGGCATTCGGCGGTTGGGTGCCGCTCTTGATCAACCAAGAAGCAGCTAGGGATATCACGGCCCATCAGCTTCCTGTCATCATTGGTAATATCCAGCGAGTAGCGATGGTCGGTCTCTTCGTGACTATCTTCTTAAGCGTAAAAATGCTGCCGTCGCGTCCTGAGCGATACAAACGCCATCACTCCGCGTTTATGGTCCTACAATGGGTGCTTATGCCGGTCACGTCGATTGTATATAACTCCTTAGCGGCCTTCAACGCCCAGACGCATCTACTGCTAGGTAAATATCTCGATAAATTTGATGTCACGGAGAAAGCTACGCATCAGTCTGTGGTTCGCGCCCGCGAGGCGAAAGCGAAGGACGGCCGCGCCGCCTGACGGCACTGATAAGACGGTGTTTAGCGGCGTATTGTACCGCGGCAAGCTCATCGAATCGTTTTAACGTCTGGTGTGTGACGGCAGCGATGTCATCAGGGGTGATAATAGTATATTCTGTCGATAAAGCTTCTTCGACGGTTTGGGCAAGCCACATTGAATCATAAGCCGCTTTTTTGGGGTCGTGCGTAAAAGCGCCCGCGATACTAATGATAAGCTTTCCTGGGTTGAACGACTCCTGCTTATTGCCAGGGAGAGAGACAGGAACGTTCTCCGTGAGGGCAGGCCTTTCTATCGTCGTAAAAACCGCTTTGCAATGGTCACATTTTCGTCGTCGCCACACCAAAGGGTGTTTTTTTTGTGGCCTTGAGTTAGTAACGCTGGTTGTCTTTTTAAAACATTTTATGCAAATCATGACTATATATTGTCATAACGCTATAGAAAAAGCTAGTGCATAAAGTAAAAAAACCAGTGGAAAACAAAAGTAGCCCAGACATATGGCTGGGCTACGGCTATTTTACGGGTATAGGTTGGCTTATTTGTCGGCTATACGGGCTTTAACGGACTTCCTGGCCTCGTGCCAAGTCTTGTCGTATTCGAAGGATAGATGAAAGTTAGCGAGCGAGTGAACTTGTTTGTGTGATTCAGTGATCATGATTTCATATTAGCATAAGTTAGATAATATGTCAATAGAACAAGGTGAAGTAACTTATATCGTTTACGGTATAAATTTCATGAATAGAGAACTTTAAATGGGGTGGATAAGTATGACTAGTTAGTGGACGAATGGTCTAAACAGACAAAAAATTCTCGTAAACTACGAGAATCATTCAAAATGGTGGGCGATGAGGAATTCGAATCCCCGACCTCCTCAACGTCAATGAGGCGCTCTAGCCAGCTGAGCTAATCGCCCTCGATTAGTTAGCTATATTATCATAGCAAACAGAGGCGGTACTTGCAACAATAAGGGGTAGTAGAGTATAGTGTTGGCTAAGCAATGACGCGGAGTAACGACCCGCCGAGCACGTGGGAGCGGTCGCAGACACACGAAAAAGAATGCGGCAAGAGTAATAGCCGAGGTGGAACCTCCCGGCACTTCGGGACCGAGGCACGCACGCAAGAGTAGAAAGCGGCGTGCTTTTGTAATTTAAAGGAGGTTCCCTTGTGAACGACGAACAACTTTACGCTATGCGCCACAGT
>CBFGYC010000081.1:0-3349 GCA_965652985.1 uncultured bacterium
GCACGCCGACCATATCGACTCCAGATATCAGTTATGTAAAGGACGGTGAGATCGTCTGGCGCTTCGAGCTGGAGCCAACGACAGAAGCCGAAAAGACTCCGGAAACATACTGGACCGACGAAAGGCAAGAACGCGCCATTACTCAGTTCCGCGAGAACATGCAACTGTTGCAATAATTATTTTGCGGCACCACCAGCGTGCTGTCGCCGATACGCAGGCTCGGCTTCTTCGAGCATATAGAGAAGACTGAGGGCTGGGTCGGAGAATTGTGGCCGCTCTTTGATATCCCTAAGCAACCGTCGCCCGACGCAGGTCGCAAGCGGCGTAGGCAGGGTATACGTCAGATCATTTTCACTCGTTATGGAAGGGTCCGTGGCATATATTCCCTCGACGATGATGATATCAGCGGGGTTCTGTACGGACTCGACATAAGGCTCCACTATCGTCCAATCAATCACGCGCTTTTCGATGGGCGAACCGGCGAGTAACTTTCGTAGGTCAAGCTGGACACTTTCAAGGTCGTAGACAACCCGTTCGTCCCAATGCGTCCATGGCTCGCCGTCATTGTGGTGTGTCAGCCATTTCGCTCCTCTATGGTAGTCATCGGTGGAAAGGAGAGCGCTAGACAGGCCGGCGTTTCGCAGTTCAGACAAGACCTCTCGCACAATGGTAGATTTTCCCGAACCAGAGCGTCCTCCTATATGTACTATTTTCGGAAGCGCACTTGGCTCACTACCCGCCAGAATATCTTCTACGATTTGCGTCGCCGCCAGCTCGGTAGGCCAAGAATAGCCTTCTTCGTTTCGGGCTCCATGTAGAACATGCGCTCTATGCTCATTGTCGGCTTGCAGTAGGCCTGTCACGTCGATAAAGTCGCCACCAAATTGCTCCTTATAGTTTTGCCACTGATCAGGATCTTCCGACTCAACCTGAACCGTACCATCTTCATAGAAATCTATAGTCACTCCCGGGAATGGTTCTGCACGAATTTTCTTTAGCCTAGGTACTTCGGCAGACGTGTAGTACTCGTACAGCTCAGGCGAAACGGGCGTCGTCACCTCAAGTCGTCTCAGGCCTTCATCTGACAACTCACCCCTATCCTTTAAGGTTGCTTCATACGCAAGTAGTCCCTGATTATCCGTGTACTCTCTCAGCCGCAAGCTAAACGGCTCGTCCGGTGAGCTTAGATAGACCTGCTCGATGGCAGTAGCGGTGTCGTGATTCTTAAGAAATGAGAGTCTTTCTGGAAACGCAGGCGAGAATTTTCGCTCGGTCTCAATCGGAAGAAACTGGTCAAATTCTTTTCTTGTATCAATAGTTTCACTCATATCTTTACTTTCCTTTTATGCATTTTATAGATCTATTTTTACTGTACTATGCTATTATTGTGCTGAATAGAAAGTGCGATTTGAGTCAAATATGTTTGAGCAAGAAACTATAAAGCACCATATCGGACGATCGATCGTCGGATATTTACAGGGACACGAATTCGCCCGGTTCAGCGATTTACGCCCTAAGGGTGTCGATACGAATTTATTTACCTATCACCTGAAGCTGCTCATGAAATCCGGGTATGTCGTAAAAACCGAACAAGGCTACACCCTCGGTCCTAGAGGCCTTTTGTATGTCGATCGAGTCAGCGCGGAAAACATGAAACTCCGCACACAGCCGAAAATCATTACGATGCTACTGGTGAAAAACGTGGATGGAAAAATTTTGCTCCATAAGAGAAGAAAGCAGCCATACATCAACACATGGACGCTTCCATACGGCAAGATTCATATCGATGACCGTTCAGTACTAGATGCTGCGACGAGGGAGTCTGAAGAAAAACTGCGCTTTACTCCTTCGTCGCTACGACACGCCGGCGATTGTTATATCGTTGTCAGCCAATCCGGCGATAGCAGTGACGATAGCACCGTAACGGTTACATCCCGTACCCTCGCGCATATAGTTCTTTTCGATGCGGATAGCATCGAGATGACCGATCAGCTACAGTGGGTCACTAAAACGGAACTGGAGGGCGTCAAGTTAGCGCCTGCCGTGAGGGAAATCGTTACTGCGGCGACGAGTCAAAGAGATTTCTTTTTCGAAGAATTTCAGGTTATTTCTCAGTAATGATCATGTCCATCGGTACGTCATGCTCTTCGACGATAAACTCGATCCGACCGGCTTCTAGGCCGACGCCAATCTTTATGGCTTGAGGTTGCATAGTAAGCAGCCTGTCATACCATCCGCCACCATGACCCAGTCGATACCCTTGATAGTCAAAGCCATGTAGCGGCACGATCACGCAGTCAAACCGAGCTGTCGGAAAAAGGCCCGATGCGCTATGCGGCGCATCCTCAAACGAAATTTCAGGAAAGTCTCTCTTAAGCGAAGACGCGTCGACTTCTTGCCATTTCATGAGCGGCCGATACGATAGCACCGTAGCGACCGAATGCTTTTTCTGCAGATGATCCACTACGTTTCGTAGATGATCGTACGCTATACGGCTTTGTGCCTGAAAATCGGTAGATGAGATCGACTGGAGCCGCGACTCGGCCAGACGACGCGCCTCGTCCTTTGGATAACTAGTCATTCTTGATGGCTGATTTCTGGAGAGCGTCCAGAGCGGCATACACTTCACCGGGTGTGATATTCGATTTGTTCACGCCATCGCCTGCGTAGTAACTCTCGTTCGGGTTTGCTCCACTAATACTAGGGAAGGCGGCCCATTCTTTGGCGAGGTTGGCGGCGAACTCTTCACGCGACATCTCACTGTTCACGTATTGCAACGAACCGCGACGCTCGATCAGCGCGATCGCGATCTTGTCCTGCAAGGCCTCGTCAAATTTGGCGTCATGAGTGATGTTCATCTTGCTGGTGATATCTACGAGCGTCGGTTGAATGATTTGATATTTTCCCACCGCGCTACTGACGTTGCCTTTGCTGACGAAGTCTTCCTGCCAACTTAGGACTTCACCGATAGTCATGTCGGTGAATCGAACCTTGGAATTCGCCGGGCTTCCAAAGTGCGCGTTATAATTTCCACCGCTCTCGCCCTTGGCGATCGTGTTCAAAAGCGGCTTGTATGCCTCGGGTCCAACGGAAAATGTATCATCAAAACTAAAACTCATCACTACTACCAGTATGACGACAGACCCGATTAAAATCCAGTTTTGTGGTTTTGCAAAACGCTTTTTAAACCGTGTCAGCGTACGTTTTTTCATTCTTATACCCATAATGCTTGTACTTTTCATTATACCATCAGGAAGTGAGCAAAAAACATGCTTGCAACCCACTAACGCTCTGTGCTATAACTATCTCACGATGAACAAACGTACCATAGCAGTCTCAGCCTATTGGT
>CBFGYC010000082.1:0-3336 GCA_965652985.1 uncultured bacterium
TACGGCGTGGTGGCGATGGCCAGCAGCACTGACTCGATAGGCTGTTTTGCGCGTACGATTGCCGATACCGAAAAAGTCATGTCGATTCTCGCGGGTGTTGACGATAAAGACATGACGACCCTGCCTGACTTCTTTGCTCCAGCAAAGAGTGAGCCGAAACAAAAAGTCGGCCTTATAAAAGAATTCATGGATGATGGTGTTGACGCACCAGTTCGCAGAAGTGTAGAGGAGTATACAGAGAAGCTCAAAAGTGCTGGCCACATAGTCGAGGAGGTGAGTCTACCAATCGTAAAATACGCCCTGGCGATGTATTACATCATCGTTCCGGCAGAAATCAGCAGTAACCTTGCCCGGTTTGATGGCGTGCGGTATGGCAGGCGTGCCGAGAACGTGAAGAGCCTTGGTGAACTGTATGATAGAAGCCGTGGCGAAGGATTTATGGCTGAAAACAAACGGCGTATCATGATTGGTAGTTACGTACTATCGAGTGGCTACTTTGATGCTTACTACCTGAAAGCGCAAAAAGCCAGGACGCTTCTAATAAACGCATTCAATGATCTTTTTGAAAGCTACGACATGTTGATTGGCCCGGTCGTGCCTTCGCCGGCTTTCGGTCTAGGCGAGAACACTTCCGACCCTATTGAGATGTACCTCGCAGATGTCATGACGGTACCGGCCAGTCTTGCGGGTCTTCCAGCGATTAGTGTGCCAGGCAGGCCGACAGACGAAGGTCTACCTGTCGGTATCCAGATTATCGGAAGGCAAAAATCTGACAGTGCGCTTTTGGCTCTTGCAGGGTCTTTGGAGGTAAGCCATGAATAGTAGCGTGTTCTTTATGCTTGCCGGAGTTCTTGTTCTTGCGGGCGTTATTCTGTGGGTGATTTTCCATCTTAGCCACAGCTCGCAGCAGCTTGAAGTCGAGAAATACCGCCGACGTTGGCTAGAAATCGAAGGGCTTCTTAGCCGTGATGATCAAAAAAGATGCCAGTTCGCTGTCATTGAAGCTGACAAACTTCTCGATTATGCCATGAAGGAGAACGGCGTGAAAGGCGACACAATGGGAGAGCGACTGAAGTCCGCGAAAGAAAAATGGTCGGATCGTAACGCGGTATGGACTGCTCATAAATTGAGGAATCAAATCGTCCATGAAGAAAACGTACAAGTCGGATACGACAGTGCACGGAGAGCGCTATCTGGCTTTAAAAAAGCCCTAAAAGATATGGGGGCGATCTGATGGATAAGTATCAAATCACCGTTGGCATCGAATGCCACGTACAGCTGGCGACAACTTCGAAACTTTTTAGCGGCGCCGATAACGATGCTCGGGACAAAGAGCCTAACAGCGTCATCAGCTCCATCGACTATGCGCTTCCTGGCATGCTGCCGGTACTGAATAAAGAAGCGATCGCGCTCGCCGTGAAAGCGGCCAAGGTGCTAGGTGCCGAGGCGGCCCCGATCAGTCGGTTCGACCGCAAGCATTATTTTTATCCTGATCTTCCGAAAGGGTACCAGACGACCCAGATGTACCAGCCAATCATTCTTGGCGGCTTCGTTGCCGTGCCGATGGAAAACGGTGAAACGATCAAAGTACGGATTCACCATGCTCATCTAGAAGAAGATGCCGGCAAGCTGACACACCACGGCGAGTATAGTCTGGTCGATTTGAATCGGGCGGGTACGCCACTCATCGAGATCGTTTCGCTTCCTGATATCCACTCGGCCGCCGAGGCGAAAGCGTATGCTGCTGAACTGCATCGTATGATGGTATTCGCCGGCGTCACGAATGGTGACTTGTATCACGGAAACATGCGGTTCGATGTGAACGTGTCGATCGCTCCGAAGGGCGCGGACACGCTTGGTACGAGGACTGAGACCAAGAATCTTAATTCATTCAGAAGTATCGAACGCGCTGTCGAATACGAAGCGAAACGTCATGCTGAACTTCTCGAGCGAGGTGAAGCCGTGAAGCAGGAAACGCGTGGTTGGGACGATGCCAAGCAAGTAACAATCGCTCAGCGCTCAAAAGAAGAGGCGCAGGATTATCGCTACATGCCAGATCCAGACATTCCGCCCGTCGTGTTGACGGCTGACTATATTGCAAAGATCCAATCAAGTATTCCGATGCTACCACCTGAATACCGAACGAAATGGCAAACCCTAAAGCTCGATGCTTCGGTAATTGATTCGCTTTTGAGCGAAAGAACATTCGCTGAGATTATCTCAGGCGTACAAGAGAAATATGGTGACGACAGCGCTCGTCGAGTAGCGCATTGGTTTTCAAGCGCCTTTCCGGCTGGTGACGAGAAGCCCGATATGAGCAAAGTTGATAAAGAGCCGGCTGGTTACGCAGAACTCGCCCGAATGGCAGACGAGGGCGAAGTAAGCTCGACTGCAGCGAAAGAGATTTTCGCCCTGATGCTCACGAGCAATAAGTTGCCCCGGGCAATAGCTGAAGAAAAGAACCTTCTACAAATTAGCGATGAAAGTGCGATCGTCGCCATCGTTGAGCAAGTGCTCTCGGATCCGGCCAGTCAAAAAGCCCTTGAGGATATCCGCGGGGGCAACGATAAAGCGATTGGCTATCTTGTCGGGCAAGTCATGAAGCTCTCGAAGGGGCAGGCAAATCCGGGATTGGCACAAAAACTTATTCGCGAAAGGTTGTAATGACAAAGAAATTTACACGTATCGAGCCAACTGAAATTCAGGAGTTTGGGCTCAAATTCAAGCGGCACGCGGTTATTAAAAGATTCAGAACCGATGATGGCCTTGAGCATGAATTTACAACCGTAAATAAAGAAGGTTCTATGTCGGCGGCCGTCGTGGCGCTTACTCCGGATAATCAAGTGATATCTTCTTACCAATTTCGTGCTGGTACCGAAAAATGGGTGTATGAGATTCCTGGAGGTGGCGTAAACGAGGGAGAGGATCCAGAGTCAGGCGCAGTCCGTGAACTAGAGGAGGAGACGGGGTATAAGCCAGGGAAGTTAGAATACCTAGGTGAAAGTCATGGAACCGCAGGCAATAATATGACATGGCATTATTACTTCGCGACTGATTGCGAGCCGTTTGAAGGCGATGCCACTAAAGACAGGGAAGAGCACGAACAAGGTGCTGAAGTGCGGCTGATTTCGATAGATGATCTCATCGAGAGCGCGATGGGCGGTGCGATGACCGATCCGCGCGCCGTGCTGCTGGCATATGAAAGACTAAAAGAAATTAGGGGGTAAAAATGAAACCGATTACAAAAGCTATTATTCCTGCTGCCGGATTTGGAACAAGATTCCTACCGCAAACCAAGGCGATGCCAAAAGAGATGCTGCCGCTTATCGACAAGCC
>CBFGYC010000083.1:0-3291 GCA_965652985.1 uncultured bacterium
TCTTTCGTGAATGCCAATCAAATGGACCCGGCGGCCATCATGGAGAAAATCGTCCGAGAAGACAGCCATTCGATAGGCACTGGCGACGTACAGGTCGTTGAGTTCGGCGATTTTCAGTGTCCGGCTTGCGCCCAGGCGCATCCTGACGTCAAGAAACTAAAGGAAGAGTTTGACGGAAAGATAACGTTCGTCTTCCGTAATTTCCCGTTACCAGGACACGCCAATGCTCGCCCTGCGGCCGAGGCGGCGGAGGCAGCTGCAGCTCAGGGAAAGTATTGGGAAATGCATGATATGCTCTTTGAAACGCAATCACAATGGTCGTCGCTCGCGGATCCAACTTCTATTTTTGCCCAGTACGCCGAAGCTCTTGAACTCGACAAAGATAAGTTTGTCGAAGATGTCACGAGCGAAGCGAACAAAGATCGTATCTCAGAGGGTCAATCCGATGGCTATGCGGTTGGTGTGACGGGCACGCCAACATTCTTCATAAACGGGAAGAAACAAAGCAGCTTTGATTACGAAACGTTAAAGAGTGCCATTGAAGCTGAATTAAAGTAATATTTGAGCGGTCGGAGCACGTATATAGTGTCCGGCCGCCTTTAGTGTAAGAGGAACGAAAGAATATGGGTGCACAAGTCGTCGCGACTGAAAAACTGACCAAAATATATGGTAAAAAGGATACCGCTTTTACGGCGCTTGATGGTATTGATCTTGAGATTAGCGCTGGTGAGACAGTCGCGATCGTTGGCAAGAGCGGCTCTGGCAAGAGTACCCTCATGCATCTCTTGGCGCTTTTGGACCGTCCGACCAGCGGTACTATACGAATAGGGAGTCGTGATGCTTCGGAACTCAGCTCGAAACAACTCGACAGCATCCGCAACAGAACCTTCGGCTTCGTGTTCCAGCAGTTCTTTTTGAATGGCAACGATACGGTGCTACATAACGTCACTCTGCCACTAAAGATCGCGGGAGTGTCCAAAAAAGTACGTGACCAACGAGGCCTTGAGGTGCTACAGGCGGTTGAACTGGAAGATAAGGCGCACAGCAAGGCGAACGATCTCAGCGGCGGCCAAAAGCAACGCGTCGTTATCGCTCGGGCTCTTGCGAACAACCCAAAGCTGATATTCGCTGACGAACCGACCGGTAACCTTGATACGAAAACCGGTAAGACGATCGAAAATCTTCTCTTTGCCCTTAATAAGAAAAAAGGCATCACGCTTGTCATCGTGACTCACGATGTCGAGTTGGCTGCTAGGTGCAGCAGGCAGATATTCATTGAAGACGGAAAGATCAAACCGGGAGGCAAGAAATGAAATTAATTGATATCGTCCGTGACGCCAACAGCAATCTGCTGAGAAGCAAGGCACGCACCATACTCACAGTCATAGCGATTTTCATCGGTGCGTTCACGCTCACCGTCACGAACGGCATCGGCGCAGGCGTCTCGAAGTATATCGATCAGCAACTGGGCAATCTTGGCGCCGAAGACGTCATCGTCGTTCAGGCTCGAATGGATGACGATTTTACGAGTGGTCCAAGTAAATATGAGGAGGCAGAGACCGGCACCAGCGCGAATAGTGGTTTTGGCGTTCTGATCCCGATGATGAACGACCAGGATATAAATGAGATAACAGCTGTCTCTGGGGTAGTCAGCGCCGAACCGATGCTGGCACCGGCACCGGATTATATCGTCGGCCCTAATAACGAGAAATACCAAGTCATGACGGCTCTGTTCATAACAGGTACGAATCTTGAGTTGACGAGTGGCGAACTGCCAGATAACGAATCGGCTCAAAATGAAATAACGCTTCCTTTCGACTATTCACCGGTACTTGGTTTCAGCAGTCCTGAAGAAGCCGTAGGCAAGACGGTCACTATAGGTATTACCACCGTAGCCGGTGAGCAAAAAGAAGTGAGCGCGGTCGTCGTCGGTGTCCAGGAAAAGTCTCTTGTCGACCTTGGAGGAGCGAACACGAACGATGCCCTTACGAGGAACCTCGTAGCCGTGCAGTCCGAGGGTAAACCTGCCTCGGCACCTGAAGGCTATTTGGGCGTCATAGCAAGAGTCGATAAAAACACGACGAGTGAGGAGATGGAACGCATCAAAAGCGATCTTCGGGACAAAGGATATGATGCCCAAACATTCCAAGACCAAATCGGCATCCTAAAACAGGTGATTGGCGCGATTATCATGGTACTCAACTTCTTCGCGGTCATCGCGTTGATCGCAGCCAGCTTTGGCATCGTCAACACACTTCTGATGGCAGTTCAGGAGCGCACCAAGGAAATCGGTCTCATGAAGGCCATGGGTCTTGGCAGGGGAAAGATATTCCTATTGTTCAGCCTTGAAGCGATACTACTTGGTTTCTGGGGAAGCCTCTTCGGGTCGTTAGCTGGTATCGGCGTCGGTATGATCGCGAATAACTACGCAAGCAGCACCTTCCTTAAAGACCTACCTGGCTTCAGCCTGACGAGTTTTTCCGTCGTTTCCGTGGCGGTCATTATGCTGATTATCATGACAATCGCCTTCGTTGCTGGGACGCTGCCTGCAAGACGAGCCAGTCGCAAGAACCCGATTGACGCGCTACGTTACGAATAGCTAAGTTATTCCTCTACTTGAAAAAGCACCAACCATTCCTCAAGGGTGAGGCTTGATGGTTTTATGCCCGATGCTTTGTCGATGCGACGTAAGGGAAGCTTAGAAAAAGCTTCCGGGCCGGTGAAATGTTTCACTATAAACTTCTCGTAGGTGACGAGTCGATGCTCTTCGACGAGTGGCTCCTCGCGGCAAACGATTTCCAGTAAAACGGTATCGACATTTGGGTGCGGCCAAAAATCAGTGCGCTTCAGGCGTTTTCGTACACGGATGGCGAACCGCGCGCCTAATAGCATGCCCAGCTGACTGCTAAAGCCTGTGTGTCCGGGAAGCAGCTTATTCGCGAACTGTTTTTGAACGATAAGATACGCTGCCTTGGGCGGATGCGTACTTTCGGTAATCTTACGAACGATTGGGGAGCTAAGATGAAATGGAATATTAGCGAAAATTTTGTAAGGACTAGAAGGCAGGTCTATGGCCATGAAGTCACCTTCGAGCACGGTAACGTTCTCGTACTTCTCCGTGTTCTTTCTGAGTAAAGCCGCCGTGCGAGGCTCGAATTCTACAGCGATTACCTCTTTAGCGCGAGTCGCTAGTGCCGAAGTGATCACCCCGCTTCCGGCGCCGATATCATACACCACGTCATCCTTTTTAATTGACGTATGACCGATAAGTTCACGAACGAATCGCGGATT
>CBFGYC010000084.1:0-3244 GCA_965652985.1 uncultured bacterium
TTTGCACCACCCATCTGCTCCTGAATTTGTGTAAGCCGTGCAGTAAGCTGGCTCGGGTCGAATCCGGCACCGTTACCATTGCCATTGCCGCTGCCATCTCCGACGTTGTTGTTACCAAAACCGTTACCATTGCCGCTTCCAGCGCCTGCACCTGCACCAGCGCCACTATCGAATCCGGCACCATTACCATTACCGTTACCGCTGCCGTCACCAACATTGTTGTTGCCGAAGCCGTTGCCATTTCCACTGCCATTGCCGCTGCCTGCACCGGCACCAGCTCCTATGCTTGACCAGTCAAAATCTGATCCTAAGGATGACCAGTCAAAAGAGTCGACTTGTTGGTTGAGTCCACCGACCTCTGTGCTGATTCCAGAAATTTGTTGGTCTAGGTTGCCAAGTACCTCGTCTAGTTTAGCTTGAGCTTCCTCTTGGGTAATTGGCGCACCTGCGCCAGGCCCTTCAGTCCCTGAGCCTCCGCTCGCAGGGCCTGAACCCGGGACTTGTGGTAGGGCTGGCATACCTTCAGCGTTAATATTACTCAGCTGAGAACTCATGTCCGAGAGGTTACCTTCTAATCCGCCCAGCCCTGTTTCCAGCTGGCCAAAGATTTGGTTGAGAGTTCCTGAAGCAGAAAACGCTTCTGGCGCTTGATCCGATAACGATGACTGTAGGCTATCTAACTGCTCAGTTAAGCCACTTAATCCTTCCCTGAGTCGATCCATAAACGATAGATCGAGTGTGAAGTTTTGTGGCGAGCCTGGTTGTACTGGTGGCATAAGTCCTCCTGTGTATTGATTTAGTCGTTCCAATGTGATTGTATGACGTCACGCACTAATGGTCAATCAGCTGCTTGTATGTCTTGGATACCGATTAGAGATACAATGCCGCCAATGAGCATCAAACTCGCGGTCAGTATGACGACATGGTGAAAATCTTCCAGTCCGAGCTGTTGACCAATAATAGGCCCTAGTACGGCAATCCCGACAAGCCCCGCTATACGCGACACGGCATTATTTATGGCCGAAGCTATGCCAGACTGCTTCTCGTCTACCGCACCGAGCACAGCCGAAGTGAGCGGCGCGACAGTTACGGATAACCCAAGCCCGAAGACGATGATCCCGGGTAGCAGTATCCAGTAATTTACCGATTCGTCAACCAAAAGCATCAGCAAAAAGCCTGCCGCACCGATTATCGGACCCATACCCATGAAACGGCGTGGACCATACGTGCTTGCTAATGCACCAAACCGGGAAGACAAGAAGAACATCACCAGTGTCACAGGTACCAGAGCCAGCCCGGCCTGTATCGCCGAATATCCGCCTACTTGCTGTACGAAAATAGAAATTATAAAGGTGGCTATAGAAAGACCGGCGTATACGGCAACCGTTGCCAGATTGCCGATTCCGAAATTACGCTGCTTGAAAAGCCCAAGCGGCATCATCGGGTTTTTAGCTCTGTTTTCATGCCAGATAAACGCTAGCAGGGAAGTTGCTCCTACTGTAAATATCGAGTAAATCAGCGGATGGCTCCAGCCGAATCGTGACTGTTCAATCAGCGCGAAGACTGTCGCGCCCAGTCCTACCGCACCCAAAATTGCACCAGCGATGTCTAGTTTAGCTGATTTGTTAATCTTCTCCGGCAAATCAAGTCGGGACAGCAGGTATAGAGTCACCGCAATAGGCAGCACGTTTATCGCAAACACCCACCGCCACGAGCCCATATCGACGAGTGCTCCTCCCAGCAGAGGTCCGACCAAGAAAGCTATGCCGGTCCAGGCGGTCCAAGAACCTATGGCTTTGCCACGCTCCTTGGCAGATAACGCTGACATGATCAGTGCCAACGAGCTCGGCACCAATAGCGCTCCAGCCACTCCTTGCAGTGCGCGGCTGACTATCAAAAACTCACTCGTCGGTGCTATAGCGCACAGAAGCGATGCCACGCCAAAGCCGACCAGTCCGATCCGCATGATTTTTTGTCTGCCGTACAGATCGGCTAACGACCCCGCGATTAGCATCAGCGCGCCAAGTGTGATGAGATACGCGTCGACGACCCATTGCTGCGTCGTAAAGCCGCCACCAAGCTCCTCGGCGATCGCTGGCAGCGCGACATTTATCACCGAACCGTCCAAGAACGCCACGAAAGATGCAAGTATTGCGATCCATAACACGAGGCGACTTTGCTTCATATAGCAACTATACGCCGCTTTGGCCATAATTGCCAAAAGAACGGTGCTATTGACCCATCTTCGTTTGTATGATAAAAGTATGGTATGAACAGATTTGATTCATACCAGCATAGCCTCATGAATACCGTCGCGCTCGGCGGCATTCTTGGCGTGCGTGTCAAGACATGCGTGGCTGGTATGGCTTATCTCCCTCTCTCGTAGACATCTTACTTTTCGACACCGGATAAGCCTCCAAGAGGTTTATCTTTTCCGTTCTTGGAGGCTGATTTGGTCTCAAAATTGGTTGAGACCACGTACCTACTTAGAAGGAGTGTGACTCATGGCTTTCGGTCCTATCATGCGGTTTACCGCGAAAGATGACCTTCAGATCGAACTCGCGCCACTCACCCGTGAATCCATGGGCGAGTTCGTAAATATCGATCACGGTGGAGGCATGCAACGTTTCAGCGTGACGCGTTATCTCGGCAGGCGGCTGGCGCCCGTGCTCGAAGACGAGTACGAATGGTTTGACAAGACGCGTGCCTCCAAGACGGATATCCTGTGGGGTATCTGGGTCGTCGAGGAAGGCGCTCGTACGCTCATTGGCTGCTCGGGGCTGCATGGGCTTGACGACGGCCATGTCGGGTTCATCCGGCAAGCAGTCAGCGGTTCGCTGATTTTCCGTCCCGAATACTGGGGCAGGGGAATCGCCAGTGGCGCGCACAAGGCGCGTACCTGGTATGCGTTCAAGCACCTCGGGTTGCACCGCATCACGTCCGCAGCGATGCAGGCGAATGTCGGCAGCAGCACGGCGCTGAGTCGTAGCGGCTACATACACACGCATGTCGAGCGCAACGAACTGTTCATTGACGGCGAGCTTCGTCATATGGACTGTTTCGAGTGCCTCAACCCGATCGAACTGCTCTGGGACCAGTGGTGGCACGCTGACGAGCCTCCGGCCTCGGCCGTCGAAGCCCGTCAGCTCACCTTCCAGGCACTCGCCTGGGCCGAGCAGAACGTCGAACTGGCGTAAGCCACTCCTTCTTTCGCACCCCTCCCGCGCATACGCCGCGGGAGGGT
>CBFGYC010000085.1:0-3208 GCA_965652985.1 uncultured bacterium
GACAGCATATGGTACCTTTTATGCGACTCCACAGTATACGAAGTCGCCAGACGGTATCGTGACAATCAAGGGCCTCATCAAGGGTGGAACAGCGACAAATCTGACATGGATGGCAAAGTTGCCTCCTGGATACCGCCCAAAAAAGACACTGGCATTCAGTACCGTGTCTGGTGCTGGCGAGGCGAGGATAGACGTCGGTGAAAGCGGTTATCTTGTTTTTAGGTCAGGAGACGCCGGCTGGATGTCGCTCAGTAATATTTCCTACGTCGCGGAGCAGTAATACTGTTTATGCTTTCATAGGTAGCGTAGTACAATAAAGGCAACATAACGTCATGATAAAATCCATATGAAAATATTCACCAAAGGTTTCACAATCGTTGAACTGATGATTGTCATCGCAGTAATCGTTATTCTTGCCAGTATCACGCTCGTCTCGTACGTAGGCGTCCAGAATCAAACCCGGGCCGAAAAAACGAAGGCACATGCAGCGACGGTAAAAAAGGTCGCCGAAACCTACTACAATACCAACAATACCTATCCGACTACCTCCTCACATTTTAGAAGTACCTTTGCCACCCTGTCACTCGATGTGTCAATCGTCACGAGTGGCACTCTTACCTCTGCGAATGCTGAAGACGCGATACTATACCGCTACGTGAGCGGTGGTACGGGCGCTTGCATCATGCGCTGGGATTATTTCCCTGCGTCCGGTTCGCCGGGCATAGTCGTCACCGACCGTCTTGGTACGGCCACGAGCGGAAATTGCAACGCCACGACAGGCACGCTGCCAAGCCCGTCTTAACTGGCTAAGGCTCTTATTCAGCACATATTTCTCTATTGCACATTGCTGAAATTCGAGTATGATATAAACATAAGCAACATTAAACAGAGGGCATCGACTTACTATGAGTCACACTAATACAAATCAAAAAGGTTTCACGATCGTTGAGCTACTTATCGTTATCGTGGTCATCGCAATTCTCGCCGCGATCAGTATCGTGGCGTATACGGGCATACAAGCTCGTGCGAGGTCCAGTTCTGGCCAAAACCTCGCGAGCCAAATAGCAAAGAAGGCCGAGGTGTACTTCACGGCGCGCTCGACGGGGTCAGGTTACCCGACTCACGGCGAACTTACCGCCGCTACTTCAGCGGTTCCGGAAGCACAGCTTGATACTCCGGCCAACGTCTTAAGCACAGCTGTTGACGCGACAACTGCGGTCAATGGCACAAGAGTATCTTACACCGAACAAGGGTCAGGCGGTGCTTGCGTCGGCTGGTGGGACTACGCTGCTGGCACGCCTGGTATAAAATATATCCGCGTTGGTGCAGGTGACAGCAACGGCGGAACTGCGGCTTGTTAATAAAAAACGGAATAGCAAAAGGATAACATATAATGACTACTCAGAATAACAAAGGTTTCACGATCGTTGAGCTTCTCATCGTCATCGTGGTTATCGCTATACTTGCGGCAATCAGTATCGTGGCATACACAGGAATACAAAACAGGGCGAGGGCCTCTTCTGGTCAGCAGCTGGCGTCACAAGTCGCTAAAAAATTTGAAGCGGCAGGCGCGATCAAGGGTACCTATTACAGCACAAACGGTGCTGGAGTAAGTGGCGCCAACTTAAACACATTCGCAGCTGCAGCGCCAGCGGCACCGGAAGCAAATCTCGATACACCCGGTAACGTTATTGCCGCGTCAACTGTCGCAGGAGCTAATCTCACATCTTCCACGGCATCAAACGGCACAATAGTCGCAGCTTGGGGATGCACGGACGGCGCTCTAGTCTTCTGGTGGGATTACAGTGTTACGACTGGTAACTTGAAGTCAATTCAAGCCGGAGAAGGCTGTTAACATAAAATAGCTAAGTAATAAAAATGCCGGCGAATATGCCGGTATTTTTATTAGTGAGTTTTTGAGATTATTTGTCGGTTGGCAGAGGAAAGCCTGCCATCAACTTGACCACTTCGGCCTTTAGATCGCTCAGTTTCACCTCGTCATCCCGTGCATCGATCGCCTGCTTCATCCACTCGGCAATCTGTTTCATATGCCCCTCTTTCAGGCCACGCGTGGTGGCGGCTGGTGTACCGAGCCGGATACCGCTTGGCTTGAATGGTGGCAGCGAGTCGTCTGGTACAGAGTTCTTGTTGAGCGTCAGGCCGATCTTATCGAGCGCTTCTTCGGCGACCTTGCCATCGATACCAAAGCTCGCGTGCACATCAGCGAGAATAAGGTGGTTACTTGTACCACCCGTCACGAGTTTAAAGCCCTGCTCTTTCATAGCATCAGCTAGCGCGGCGGCATTCTTGACGATCTGCGCTGCGTATTCTTTGAATTCTGGCTGCAAAGCCTCATGAAATGCCACGGCCTTGGCAGCAATCACATGCATATGCGGGCCACCCTGCATACCAGGGAAGATCGCACGGTCGATAAGCGTCGGGATATTCTCCAGCGTCTTTTCGGGAGCCTTCAGCGGGTTACCTGCCTTGCCTCGGCTGAGAATCATACCGCCACGCGGGCCGCGGAGTGTCTTGTGTGTGGTGGTAGTAATGACATGAAAGCCGTCATCGAATGGATTCCGCGCCACACCGCCAGCGATAAGCCCAGCGATATGCGCCATGTCCGCCATCAATAGGCATTGATCGCCCACCTCTTTGCCGATCGCTGCGAACTTGGCATAGTCGAGCTCGCGCGGATATGCTGAAAAGCCAGCGACGATGATTCTTGGCTTGTGCTTTAAGGCTACTTCACGCAGCTCGTCATAATCAATCTCACCGGTTTCAACATTTTTCATTTTGTAGCGCACGAAATTGTACAACTTAGCACTACGCGTCATTGGGTTACCGTGTGTCAGGTGGCCACCGTGCGAAAGGTCCATCGCGAGGATGGTATCGCCCGGCTCGCACCATGCACTGTAGACCGCTTCATTTGCCGGCGCGCCTGAATGCGGCTGCACATTAGCATGGTCGGCCTTAAAGAGCTGTTTGGCGCGCTCGATAGCGAGCGTCTCTACCCGATCGGTAAATTCTTGGCCGCCGTAATAACGCCTGCCCGGATAACCTTCGGAGTACTTATTCGTAAAGATACTGCCAAGCGCGTCGAGCACGCCCTTGCTCACGTAATTTTCGCTCGGTATAAGCTCCAAACCCTCGCGCTGGCGCTGGTTTTCAGCCTTAATAAGGTCAGTGATAGCCGTATCTTCCATAG
>CBFGYC010000086.1:0-3164 GCA_965652985.1 uncultured bacterium
GAGCGACCGACGCCATCTCTAAGGCTTTCTCGAGAGCCGTCATGTGCGGCGCCATGACCGACACGACATTGGCGGAAACCTCAAGACGGGTACCGGTCATACCTCTTGGGTCGCGGATGTTATCTTGGCCGTCTAGACGATAGTTGTGCGGCACCACCTGCACTACGACCCGATTAGGCGGTACTTTACCGAGAGTTGCTACTTCTTCGATGCGGGCGATATCTTCTTCATTGATTTCATGGCCGCTACTGCCCACGGCGACCATCCCGTCCGCAGTCGTACTGACGATATGCGTACCGTTGATACTCACCATCGCGGCGTCAACCTGGTGGCCGCTCATCCGCTCGGCCTCACCAAGAGCCGTATCAATAGCCTGCGCCGGACCGGACAGATTGACTACTGTCCCCTTTCGCATGCCACTATTAGGTACTTGAGAAACGCCGATGATCGTTGGAACACCTGTAGTCGCATCGACATGGCCAACCACACAGCGCACCATTGTCGTGCCAAGATCAATCCCTACAGCATAACGAGAGGTATCATTCATAGCCTCAGTATAACGCTTACGATGCGATTTGAACAGATTTTCCGCGCAGGGTGTATAATGAGGGGCACGATGAAACTCGGCGTCTTCGATTCCGGTGTAGGTGGTAAGGCTATGGCTGCCTCACTTGCCATGGCTTTTCCTGAAGCAGAGGTCCTGGTGGTCGACGACCATGAGAATGTACCATACGGATCAAAAACCACCGAACAGATAATCGCCCTAACAGACGCCGCCATTCAGCCCCTCTTTGACCATCAGTGCGATGTCATCGTCATTGCTTGCAACAGTGCCACGATGTCAGCTATCGATGCTCTCAGAAGTACATACCCCACACAAAAATTCGTTGGCCTAGAGCCCATGGTAAAACCAGCGGCGTTACTTACAAAAACTGGTGTAATTGCCGTGTGCGCGACACCAGTGACACTAGCAAGCAAAAGGTATAAGTGGCTTCTTGACACCTACGCCAGAGAAACGACCGTTCTTGAGCCCGATTGTAGCAACTGGGCAAGGATGATCGAAGCCGGTGAAGTAGACCGATTACAAATCGAGAAAGTAGTGAACGACTGCTGCGAAAAAGGTGCCGATGTCATCGTGCTCGGTTGTACTCATTATCATTGGATAAAAGATTTAGTCACCGAAATTGCGGCAGGTCGTGCTACCGTGCTTGAGCCATCTGATGCTATTGCCAGAAGAGTGCGGTCAGTCCTCAAAGAAACCGCCGTCCCTAACACACCGCCTCCGGCCTCCACGCCCTCTAGCGTGCTATAAAGTCGTCAATACCTCGACACCGTCATCAAGCACGAGAACGGTGTGCTCGAAGTGCGCTGACAAACTGCCATCAGCCGTAGAAATCGTCCAGTTATCATCCTCAGTAATGATTCGCTCCTTGCCAAGTGACGCCATCGGCTCAATCGCGACGGTGTCGCCAGGTCGTAACAGATCACCACTACCTTTTTGGCCCCAGTTTGGAAGTTCGGGTGGCATGTGCATGCTATTGCCGACACCATGGCCGACAAGCTCCCTGATCACACCAAGTTTCCCGCTCTTTAGCACCTTCTCGATGGCGAACCCAATGTCGCCGGTGCGTACTGGGCCTGTAATCGCGTCAATACCAGCGTAGAGACTACGCTCAGTCGTGGCAAACAGATTTTTAACTGCTCCGCTTGGCACCTCATCAACCATCATCGTGAAGGCTGCGTCTGTCATCATGCCTTTATAAGTAATCACCAGATCAAAGCTAACAATGTCACCTTTTTCAAGGGGGGTATCAGTCGGCACACCATGCACGATTTGTTCATTGACACTAATACAAATCACTCCTGGAAAACCAACCTCAGGAGTGTGGTATGTCGCACTCGCGCCGCGGCTAGTAATTTCTTTTGCTACCCAGGAATCTAGTTCGAGACCAGTCACACCTGCACGCACCTGCCCCTTCAGGTCGTTTAGAATCCCGGCAAGAATCTTGCCACCTTCTCGCATAGCCTGGATCTGATCAGGAGTTTTTGGAGGCTGGGACATTACTTCTCCGCTTTTAGATTATGACCTTCAAGCTCTTCGACGATGCGGTCGTGCACTTGGCCGACCGTGCCGACGCCATCAATGTGAGCGATGTTTATACCTTGCTCGGTGAAATAGCTCAGAATCGGATACATTTCTTGGCGGTAAATACGAAGACGTTCGTCAATGATGTCAGGGGTATCGTCAGCACGGCCGCGGATAGCGAGGCGTTTTAAGAGTTCGCTTTTTGGCACCTCGAGCACAATCACAAGTTCAATATCACGGCCATGGTGCGACTTGTTGTCGATCAGCCACTGTGCGTTTTCCATGTTGCGAGGAAATCCGTCTAGGATCAGATGTGTGATGTCACGTGATCTGGATATCGCGTCACCCATGATGCGGTTCGTGATTTCCGGGTCAACCAATTTGCCGGTGCTCATCACCTTGAGTAACTCTGGATCCTTACTGTCGCGAAGCAATTGACCGGCGCTTAGCCAGCGCCAACTATGGCGCGCAGATAATAATTGCCCCTGGACACTTTTACCGGCTCCAGCTGGACCAAAGAATATAATCATGTCTTCCCCTTTTTTTGTTTATTGTAGTGCTTGCTTCACCAGCCCAGCAATGACAGCGCCGTCCGCGCCCACACCTACTTGAGATTTGACCGCACCGATTACTTTACCCATATCCCCAGGGCCACTCGCGCCAAGCTTGTCTACCGCATCATGAATAATGACCCGGAGTTCATCTTCGGAAAGCTGCGCAGGTAGATATTCACTTAAAATTTCAGCTTCTTTACGCTCATCAGCCGCAGAATCGGCTCGGTCGTTTTGTTCGTAAAGCACAGCGCTTTCATTGCGTTTTTTCACTTCTTTCGCGATGATTTGCTCGATAGCTGAATTTTCAAGTCCAGCATCACGCACCCCCTGAGCAACCTCTTCGTTCAGAATTGCGGCCTTCAGGCCACGCAAAACTTGAGCCTTAAATTTGTCACCACCCAAAAGAGCGGTCTTTAAGTCCTGGTCAATGCGTTCTTTCAGCGCGCCCGCCATTTTTAGCGGATCCCCAGCCGGGCCTTTGCAGCTTTGTCAGCCTTGCGCTCGCGGCGAACAATCGCCTTCTT
>CBFGYC010000087.1:0-3087 GCA_965652985.1 uncultured bacterium
AACGCTGCAATATTTTCACATCTTTGTAATCAAAGTACACAGGGGTGTCTTTTTTAAATCTCTTCATCTTAAAATTCTCCTCATTAGAATATCCTTTGTTTTACGTGCTCACGATTCGCAAGATGCAAGGCAGCGCTGAGAATCGAGGCGAGCTGTATGGAATGATACAGTGAGCCGAGACTCGGAGGCGCTAACGCAGCAGATTGCCGGGTCGTGTGCGCGTAAGACTAGAATGGTATTTCTGACAAATCAATCGGCTTGTCATCAATATCATCAATTACTACATCTTTGCTCTTGTTGTTTGACGATGGGGCGCTGGATTCATAGTTACCGCCGCCGCTATTGTCGCCGCGTCCACCGGTGAAGTTGAAATCTTCAACGACTACTTCTACCGCTTGGCGCTTATTACCTTCTTTGTCTTCATAGGAACGTTGGTCAAGACGACCACTTACTAGCAACGACGAACCCTTAGAAGTATACTGCGCGATGATCTCGCCAGCCTTGCCCCACGCTACGCAGTTGATAAAACTGGTCTGCTCGTTCTGTTGTCCGTCCTGGCCGCGCCAGCTGCGTGATACCGCAAGGCTGAAGCTCGCGACGTTTTGGCCGCTTGATGTCGTTCGCATCTCGACGTCGCGCGTCAAGTTGCCCATCAAAATTACCTTATTAAACCCCTTTGCCATGTCTCTACTCCTCCGTAGAAGCGTCCTCTGAACGCTCATTAGTCTTGGCTTCCTCGAGGGCTGCACGGCCCTTTTCATCAGTGATAACAAGCAGGTAGCGCAACACTTCGTCGGTGATATTGAAGGTGCTGCTGATGCGCACAGGTGCGTCGGCTGGCAGCTCGACGTCCATGTAGACATATACCGCGAAGTCCTGTCCTTTTAGACGGTAGGCCGTTTTCTTTTTGCCCTGCACGTCTTCGCTCGTGATCGTACCGCCAGCTTCGGTGATAACAGAGCGAACTTTTTCAAGCGCCGTATCGAGATTTGCCTCGAGATCCGGGTGGATCAGAACGCTCAGTTCGTACTTTTTCATAGGTTCCTCCTCTGGAATCCATAATTGGATGTTTACCCCTATAGGTAAACCGAGTTAATAACCTTTGTATTATACTAGAAAACTGTGGAAAAAGCTAGCCGTCTCTTGATTACTACCAGTACGAAACCCAAAGTGCAAAATCTCCAGATTCGCACGCTCCAGAAGGAGACCACGACACCCTAGGAATAACTTCGGCTAAAGTTGATTCAGAGCCGACTTTAAATTGACGACTTTCCGCTGAAGCATCTAGCCTTATAAACACCGTATACCTGCTTGCCGAGCCGCAATACAGCGCGTTGGAACCAGTAGTATTAGGTACCGCACTTTTGATATCTGAATCTCTTACCTCGCTGGTGCTTGATGGATAAGACGAGTTGTCAATGTTATAGACAGCTAGTAATTTTGAAATATCCTGCAACTCAGACGTTATTTTCGATTCGCGTGCACGCTCCTGTATCCCGGTGTACGCGACAACTGATATTGCAGCCAATATTGCAATCACGACGATGACGATGAGAAGTTCGACAATCGTGAAACCTGCTCTTTTTGGTTTAAGCATAGGCATGATACGCATCAGTATAGTCCAGGCTTCACGTGGCCGTCAAACTAATACTACCTATCAGGATGGGCTTTCGTACTCCTAATAAGTAGCATTCACGGTTCCTGAAAAATAACCATTCTCAAACTGGCTTAGAATATCCTCCATCTCAACTGCCGAAGGTTCGTTGCCTGCGCCAAACGTTGAGGTCAGATTAACAACAACCACATCGTCAACTGTAGCTTGAAACGTCCGCCCAGCGCCACTTGATCCAGCCCTAAAGCCCGTCGTAGCTCCCTGACTTGTATGGTATGTCCGTACGGCCGAATATCTCACAAGCTGCCCAGTGGGGGCCGAATCAAACACCGAGCCCGTCAAAATCATGGTGCTATAACCCCCAGACGTTCGATGAGCTTCCATCGTAAAATTACTACCGCTATCTTTACGAGCACGTGCTGAGTAGAAAATCTTGTCTTGGTCAGAATATGAGGTAGATATGTATTGCATCACACGCGATGCCCCTGAAGGGTCCGCTATTATGGTCAGGTTCTCTCCGTTATATATACACTGGGTAGCACCATTGCAATAGGAACTTCCCGTCCAGCTCGTCGAGCCAGAGCTAAAATCACCATTCTGGACAAGGTTGGTTAGCGTCACAAACCGACCTCCATACGATGATTCGGCGGGTGACCCGTCATAAGAAACAGCCGAGCGATCACTATTCGTAGCCAATATCTGATAGCTCGTTGGAGGCGTCGTACCATTCGTCACGTATGTGAAGGTCGTACCCTCTGACCCTTCAAGGCAGACTTCATCTTGACCCGGGCTCGGGCAGTTATTCGATTGTGGCAACGAACCATTGGTCGCGCGGTATATTTCTACTTGTTTGTTAGCACTCGAAATATCCTGCTTCAGCGTCGAATCTATAGCACGATCAGTTATACCTCTATACGCGACGACCGTAATCGCGGCCATGATCGCAATGACAATGATGACGATGAGAAGCTCGACGATCGTGAATCCTGCTCGTCGTTCTGCTTGTGCTTTCATGTCTTAAGTGTACCACCAAAGACACTACAAAATTCTGCGAAGTGGCTACTGAGCCAAGTCATCCATGCTGCTGATCAGCACTTCGCGCGGACGGGAGCCATCAGCCGCGCCGATGATACCCTGCTCCTCCATCTCCTCGATGATACGAGCTGCTTTGGCGTAGCCGATACGCAACTTACGTTGCAGCAGGCTCGTGCTAGCCTTGCGTGATTCAATCACCACCCGCACGGCATCCTGGAATTCACCATCGCCGCTGCCACCGTCAAAGTCCATGACGACACCGCCCCTGTTGTTTATCTGGACAGGCTGCGAAATAATCTCTTCGTTATACTGCGGAGCGCTTTGCACCCGAAGATGATCGGTAATCTTGAGCACTTCTTCATCGGTTACCCAAGCACCCTGGATGCGCTTTGGTTTTGGCATGCTGACCGTTTTCATGAGCATGTCACCTTGGCCAAGCA
>CBFGYC010000088.1:0-3075 GCA_965652985.1 uncultured bacterium
ACCCCTTTCCAAACTGGTGCGCTTGTGCCCGTGGCTTCGGCCGTCGTCGCTTCGCTCCGTTGTTCACGGCCTCACCCACGTGCCGGCGCGCACCCTCGGCTTTAAATACTAGCCCGTAGTCCGAATGTACGAACCACGTGAAGCTAGAGCAGTTGCGCTTCATGTGGTAGCGCGCACCCTCGGCTTACGCCAAGTGTGAGGCACGTGAAGAATACATTTTTATAGATATCATTGTGATAGAGTGAGTGAAAACATGGGCAAGGGTTTGCTGCGCGAGCAGCGAGTGAGAGCCCTTGTCCACTTGGCGAAAGACCGCTTGGCGGCTGGTCTGACGATTGAAGAGGTACGGGAATCAGTACGTCGGTACGTACTTATACATTACGGCGGCTGCCTTAACACGGTCTCAAGCTATGTGGATGAGGTGCTTCTAAAAATGGAGTACGAGCGCGAGCGCGAGTACTTAGCAAAAAACGTCTAGGAGTGCGGCGCGGTGGCCGCACTCTTTTTCTTTTGTATTTCACGTGCCGTAGCAATTGCTTCTTCTAGGCTACCGGTCTCTAAGACGATCTCCTTTTCCTTGGCCTTTTTAGTTTCATGGCCAGTCAGCGCGCCAAAGCGCAAATTTACCGACTTTTGATAGAATTCTAGCGCGTCTAAGGCCGTTTGTACCAGCATTTTGAGGCTACGCGTCTCACGACGTACAGCATCGTCTATGTAGTCCTGAAGCTCCTCTTTCAGCGAGTTTACGTCAGTTTCCTGTCGCTTTTCGTCAGATTTAACCATAAATATGCTCTAGTATATGTCACTATTTGACCTTTATGGGTTTCAAAGGAAAACTTGTTTCCAAGGGTACCAAGGTAGTCCGAAAGGTCGCCAGCTCCAAGGCAGGCCGTGCCGCGCTCATCGGCGGTGGTGCGGCCGCAGCAGCTGCTGCCGGGTCAGCGTTTGACGGCGACGGCGGCGGCATGGGCGGCGTACCAAGAGGTACCGCGGGCCTCTACAGGGTGACAAGCAACGGTCAAATCATAAAGGTGTCGCAGAAGCGCAGGAAGAAAGGATATCGTATGCCACGTGCAGTATCAGAAATGATGCGCACACAAAACGACTTAGTGAAGGCGATTACGTTTAAAATCGCTGGAGATGTCGGCAAATGAAGGACAGACTATGCGAAGCCATAGACGACCATGGTAAGACGTGCGGCGCGCCCGGCTATAGTTGGAGCGCAGACCATGAAAACTTGGTGTACTGTCGCAGCTGCTTCATGCGGTGGCAGAAAGACCACAAAGTCCAAAGCGCGAAGGCGGCACTCGAAAGTTTGACCCCAGCAGAAAAGAAAGCACTGATTGAAGCGATAGGAGGAGCAAAGTAAAATGCCGACAGACGACTTTGTAGTCTCAGTGACCAACAACGTACTGACCGACCTGTCAAGCGGCCGACCATGGCAAGTGGGCGCGTACATCCAAAGTGTAGGAATCTATGCACCCGCAGCGGCCACGAGCTTTGAGTATGGCATGACAGCAGACGGTCAAGAGATTGCGCCACGTGGCACACAACCTGTTGGGACCGCTCCCTCTGCATCGCCAGACCTCGAACACAAGCCGATAGACTATACTGCTGTCAGACAATGGCGCGTACCGTGTCTGCATGCAGGTGCAGCTGCGCAAAACATTCGCGTACAAGTCGTGTACGAAGAAGTTGAGCCAGCGTCGATCGTACCGGTGGATTAAATCCACCTTTTTTTGGTGATTAAATGACGGCCTTAGAATACTTAGAGGCACGTAGGGCACGAATGATAGAGTACGTAGCAGAAAGGGAATTCCCTTTTCCAGTTTACAACTTAGCCGAATTTGGCGAGGAGGTTGTACTGGTTTTTCCTTGGAACAGCGGCGTCAATGTAACGCCGGCAGGAGCATCTCGAAAGATGCTCCTCGTGGAGCAGACAAACTACGGCGGAGCGACAAACGAGATCTCTGCTACAGCAGGCGCGGTGTCAACTTTCAGTGAGCAGTTTCAATATCAAGTGGACATGCCAGCATGGGTTTACCTGATATCGCCGCTGATACTTGGCCGCTTGACTGTAGGAGCAGGAAACACGGTTACTATAAGCTGCAGAGTGCGCATAGTAGCCAGAAGTACGAGTGAAACGCTCTATGATGAGACCGTGACATCGACTGGCCAGACGGCCGACAACACCCTTCAATTTCAGATGCCAGAGAAGGGCGCGAATAGTCTATTGAAGCAACATGAGCTATTGCTCGTGACGGTGACTTTAACGGCCACGCGTACAGCAGGTGCGGCCAACACACAGATTCACTTTAGACAGACGGAGCAGGACACAGGAAACAGCAGCGTTGTTTGCCACATACATGCAGCGCGCAACCATGCTGATGGAGTACTGGGGAGCGTGAAAATCGACTAATGCCATTCTTTATTCCAGCACTACTATTTGCAGCACCCATCATTGCAGACTTCATTTTCCAAAACTACTTTGAAGGAGAGCGAGAGAAGAAGCAGCAAAAATTACTGGAACAAGGTTATAGCGCACGTGACGTTGTAACTACAGACGAGCTTTCGGAGGAAGATGAGGAAGAGTACGAGGAAGAATACAGGCCGACTATGGGCGGCGGAGGTAGCGAGCGCGGTTACTTGCAACCGCGCAACGTACAGCCGCGCGGTGCAGACTATCTACGCGCTCGACTTTTCGGCGGCTAAAAAAGGCAGGGGTTGGATGGTCACTTATGGCCATCCGGCCGTACTTTCTTTATATATCTAGGCTTTTTTTGGGGTTGGCAATCGCAGCTGCGCCGCGTCGCCCGCCGCACCTTTCCAAACTTGTAGCGCAGGGTACATTGTCCGGGTCAATTCTGCTTTGGCTTTGCATTCCCTACAACTTAAAATAATTTTGTTGTAGTGGCTGCTAAACACACCATGCCTATGTTTGCAATCAACGGTTTGCTTTCGCATAATTTCTATGGGGCACGTGTCGCTTAAATGCTTTGCTGTCTAAAGGTTTCCCCCGCACCCCTTTCCAAACTGGTGCGCTTGTGCCCGTGGCTTCGGCCGTCGTCGCTTCGC
>CBFGYC010000089.1:0-2970 GCA_965652985.1 uncultured bacterium
AGGACGTCGACGGCCTCAAGAGCCGTCATGTCTTCCGTGATTCTCTGACCAGGCATAGCACACTCCCTTATAGGTGCTTCCAACCCTCCCGACCACGATGGTCAGGAATGGTTGTACCATACCATACTATATCTTATTCGTCAATATTGCTCATGCTTCTAGGGCCACCGAAATCGCCCGGTGGTCTGATCCACCATCGCGTCCAATCTCAAAATGCGCTGCTTTCACATCGGGCGAGACGAACATGTGATCGATTTGCACCATCCGGACGCTCGGCATCCATTCCTGACCACGCATTTTTGGCGTAGTCGTGGGCCGCATTTTTGAGTCGATATCTATTAATTTTGTCTGCCCAAGGATGCGACTCATAGTATCGCCTGTCGCCATTTCCAAGAGCCGGTGCATGATATCTTTTGATCTTGCATGCGGCCAGTGCCTGACCGCACGTTTCACCAGGAACGTCCTTAACACACGGGCAGACAAGCTTTCTTTGTGCATCGCATTAAAGTCACCCATGACAATCGTCGGTACATTAGAACTCTTAATAAGAGGTACTAGATCGTTCACTTGCTTGATTCGGTTCGTTTCGCTTCTGTCATCAAGGTGCACGCAAATTATTCGTAGCGATTTGCCCGTCTGGGGCTCGTCTACCTGCGCCAGAACTGCGTTTCTACTACCGCCAAGTCTGACTATTTTTGAAGACTGTAGTGGAACGCGACTCAAAAGCATCATGTGCGGATTGATAGTCGCCGCATACTGCCTGTCTCCAATGTCATCATAAGAAGCTTCAAATTTTGCATATTCTAGCTCATCAATCATTGATAGAATATGGTCCTCCACAGGCCTGGATTTATCGAACGCTTCAGGCAGAAAAAGCACATCCGCGTCGAGTCGTTCGATCTCCCTGATTATCTGTTCCGGTGAACCACGCATGCTTTCTTGGGCGAAGCGCGATAAACGACCTTCTACATTCCAGGTAGCTATTTTCACCGCTACAATTTCTCGCGAATTTCCTTTATAAGATCACGAAGTTCAGCGGCCTTTTCGAACTCGAGGTTAGCACTCGCCAGTTCCATTTGTCCACTCAGGTCTTTGATGAGCGATTGGTACTCGTCTTTTGGAATCTTCTTCAGATCAATCTTTGGCTTCTTATCGTCTTCTTTGACGGGAATGATAGCACGCAAACCTTCTCCGATCTCCGTCTCGACGCTACGAGGCGTAATGTCATGCTCCTGATTATACTTTTCTTGGATATCGCGGCGGCGGTTCGTCTCGTCTATGGCAGCTTGCATCGAGCGCGTAATCTTATCGGCGTACATAATAACCGAACCTTCTTCATGACGAGCAGCGCGGCCAATCGTCTGGATGAGCGCCTGTTCGCTACGGAGGAAGCCTTCTTTGTCGGCGTCCATGATAGCAACAAGACTCACTTCAGGAAGATCCAGCCCTTCACGAAGCAGGTTGATACCGACAAGCACGTCGTACTCACCCATCCTTAGGCTCCTAAGGATATCGCCGCGCTCGAGCGTGTCGACATCGCTATGGATATAAGCGACCTTCATATTAAGCTCTTGCAGGTACGTCGTCAGATCTTCGGCCATGCGTTTGGTTAGCGTCGTGACCAACACGCGCTGGTGCTTTGCTATGCGGTCGTTGATTTCCGCGATCAGATCGTCTATCTGACCTTCGGTTTTTCGGATATCAATCTCAGGGTCAAGCAGGCCAGTCGGGCGGATAATCTGCTGCGCTGGCTCTGGACTCTGGGCGAGTTCATAGTCGCCTGGCGTCGCCGAAACGTAAATCGCCTGGTTGATATGACGGTCAAACTCCGCAAATGTCAGCGGGCGATTGTCGAGCGCACTCGGCAAACGAAAACCGTGTTCGACAAGTACCTCTTTGCGCGCCCGATCGCCATTATACATACCGCGCACCTGCGGTAATGTTTGGTGGCTTTCATCGACGAGAAGTAAGAAGTCGTCCGGAAAATAATCAAGTAAGGTCGCTGGCTGTTCACCAGGTTCGCGGTTTGTAAGGTACCGGCTATAATTCTCAATACCTTTTACAAAACCGGTTTCTTCAAGCATCTCGATATCGTACTTGGTGCGCTGCGAGAGACGTTGGGCTTCAAGGAGCTTATCGTGCTCTTCGAACCAAGATACGCGCTCTTCGAACTCATTTTTGATATTTATAACCGCCCGATCAACTTTTTGTTTTGGCGTCACATAGTGACTGCTTGGGAATACTGTAAACATGTCCGGTTCACTTAAGATTTCACCCGTCAACGGATCAATCCTTGTAATCCTATCTACCTCGTCACCAAAAAACTCGACCCGGTACGCGGTGTCTTGCCCAGCCGGAAAAACATCAACCACGTCGCCCTTTACACGGAAGGTGCTGCGGTGAAAGTCGATGTCATTGCGCTGGTACTGGATGTCGGTCAGTAGCCGAATGAATTTATCTTGTTGGCGCCGCTCGCCCTTTTTGACCGTAATCGACATGTCGGCGTAATCTTCCGGAGACCCGATGCCATAAATACAGCTGACACTGGCGACGATGATGGTATCGCGACGAGTCAGCAGCGCCGTGGTCGCGGCGTGCCGAAGACGATCGATTTCATCGTTTATCTTACTATCTTTTTCGATGTAGGTATCGCTACTGGCGATATAGGCTTCCGGCTGATAATAATCAAAATAGCTGACGAAATAGTGGACTTCGTTGTCTGGAAAAAAAGCCTTGAATTCACTGAAGAGTTGCGCCGCCAAAGTTTTGTTATGCGCCATCACGAGTGTCGGCGCCTGGCGGTTTTGTATGATATTCGCCATCGTGAACGTTTTACCGGAGCCCGTCACGCCAAGGAGTGTTTGTTCTCTCTCGCCCTTTTCAAGACCATCTAGAAGAGCGGCGATCGCATTCGGCTGATCGCCTGTCGGCTGGTATTTCGTTTGAAGGCGAAATTGTTGCTCCATCCTT
>CBFGYC010000090.1:0-2899 GCA_965652985.1 uncultured bacterium
TCTCGGACGGTGTCGTAATAAATCTCGCATGTATCGTGCGCGGAGACATAGCGGAGGCCATCTTTCGTCGGCTCGATTTCTGCTACGAAGTTCGGGGAGTTATTCTTCTTTTGGCTTAGCCAGATCATTTTGTCGCACTGAGGGTCATCGGTGGGTTGTTGATTGCCGACGACTCCACGCACGCTTAGATACAGCTCGACGGTATCAAACGGATTCCTATAGTCGTAGCGCAGATTTCTGGTCGTCTCGTTCAGCGGCAAATATATACGTGCCTCCGGTACATACACCCTTCCCTCGGTGACGTCTATGACAGGATGCGAGTACCGCTTCTCTTCCGTGGAGTTTACGAAGCCTGTCAGGGTTCTCTCGGAATCCTCTATCATGTACTCTCTATTTTGAAGTATGTAGTATGCGGATATGGCTTGAGCGACGGTCAGTAAAAAGATGAAAAGCGCCAAGAGGACTGCAAAATTCTTTGAAAATTGTATATTGGTTTTTTGTTTTTTCTTCATGCTCCCATCATAACAAAAAGCCTCCGTTTCGCAGACCTTTATTGTTACGCTTTTGCTCGGTAGTTCTTAGTCATTGAGTAACGAATTTTTGTACCAAACGAAACGGCAGGCACGCTATGGTAGTATGATACTTAAGAATTTATAAAGGAGAAACGATGGAAGCTCTCGAAGGACTAGCAGGAATAGTTATTGTGGCCGTAATAGTATTTCCGCTACTAAATATAATTTTGTTCTTTAAAATCTGGGGAATGACAAATAATGTTAAGGACATCAAGGATATCCTGGAAGCTATGCTTGATCTTGAGCATCCAGTGATCGAGCAGAATAATGAGAATAGCTCTGCCGGCGAGTCCTCGAGCAGACTGGATGACAGGGTTTAGCGTATTTTCACACCAGAACCCATGATTTTCTCAAAAGCATCCTTTGCGCTCTCGGGGATATTTTGCCTGGTTTGGTAACCTTGCGTTACGTATTCATCCATCCGTTTGAAGTCGCCTAGCATCTCCCAGGCGGTAGCCTCAAGCCCGTTCTCTTTACAGTAATTTTCAAAAGATATCGATTGGCATGCTGTATAAAATTTTGGCTGAGGAGCTGGCCACTGTGCCTCGGCGGTCGCTAAGAATCGCAAGGTCGTAAATGGCATATGTACCAAGACGATGTCTCTTACCTCCACAAGCCTATCTTTGATCATGGCAGCCGACAGGGTGATATTTTGTCCGGTATTGGTCGCCTGCTCTTCTAGGAGTATCGCCGAACTCGGTACTCCTAACTCCAGGCACTTTTGAGATAACAGCTGGGCTTCGGTGACGGCTAGGCCTTCAGGCTTGTGGCCGCTCACGACTATTAATCCACTCACCCCATCGTGGTATAGCTCAGCCGCTCGTTCGGCCAGTCCGAGGTCTTTGCACCCTCCGACGACAATGGCGTCAGCTCTATGGGGAAGGTCATCTCGGCGCACTAATGCGTCCCAAATTAGCTCTAGTTCGGGGAGGTAATCTTTTAGTTCATAATTAGTCATTGCATTCATTGTATCCTGATTCCTATATTCTTGAGCTTATTTATTGGTACTCCAAATCGAGGATCACTATTTGTTGCTGC
The DNA here is from genome assembly GCA_965652985.1 of uncultured bacterium. Classification (GTDB taxonomy): domain Bacteria; phylum Patescibacteriota; class Saccharimonadia; order Saccharimonadales; family Saccharimonadaceae; genus JAUIHN01. The sequence goes on from CBFGYC010000090.1 coordinate 1,611, forward strand.
TTAGGAAACCAGAGCTTCGGCTAATTCTGGGAACGTGTACGTTCCCATGTCATTGAAGCAAAAATGGCCATAATCATGGAATTGTTTGATTTCAGCCTTCGGAACCTTAGATTTAATAAGTTTCACCGAATTATGAACCTCTTTGCCGTCGTTATCAGAATTGAATATCGTTAGTGATTTCACTCTGTCTGTGAGGTCCGTAGCAATTTCAAAATCAAAGAAATCAGTATTTTCACTATTCTCTAAATTCAGCCAGGGAGCAACTAATACGACCTTCCCTACTTTGAGGTTGGTACGTTCGCTTAGGTAACGTACCCAAAAACCACCGCCCATACTGTGCCCTAGAAGTATCGTTTCTTCGGTAATGTCATATCGCTCCACCTCCTTGGCCCAGCTTTCCCAGTTCATATCAAAGGGTTTAGGAATCTCTGGAGTGTCGGCTTTGATGTCATGTACTAATAACTGCTTTTGTAGCCAAGGAAACCAATGCGAATTGCTGGCGCTAGGAAATCTCGTATCGTAGTACTCTGCCTCATTGACTAACCCGTGGAGTAGGATTGCATTTTTCATATAGATATCATAACAAAAAGCCTCCTGGCCGGGAGCCGATTTCATTACGCTTATGCTTGGCAGCCCCTATTAGACGAGCTTAGAACTTATGGATTTAGGGTATAGGTACAGCACCTAGGGTAACCATCAACGATTCTAATCGTTTGCTTAGGCGAGATATACGTTTAGAGTCATTTATGTCTTCTCGTAACTGGGCTCTCGATATTCTTGAAGCGCTTGTTAGGGTACGTACATGCATACTACAAAGTAAATCTTCGCAACACAGGAAGCTTACATTGGCGGTCGAACCTTTAATATACGTGAATGAAATACTACCCGCTCTGGCACCTGACTGCCATGTCATGCAAAAATCACATAGTATAGGCGAAGACCTACCAGTTGTTGAGCTAGCGGAAAGTTTGTTAAGCTCATATGGTAGTAAATATGTTCCGCTCCTAATATCCACTATTAATACACCTTTATTTCCGTTCTTATCTTTTATGGATAGTAATTCAAGTTTCCCCCAATCCTCATCAGCGATTAATGAAGTACTTACAGTGAATTTCAGTTCACGTTTGAGCTTTGGTTTTACGATAGATAATTCCAGCATTTCATTGAACTGACTCAGGCTAAGCTTTTGCATAGTATAGCAATAATAGCAAAAAGCCTCCCAAAAGGAGACTCTAATAATTTCGTGGCAGCCCTAAATCAAAGAGTTTAGAACTATTTTGGACTATAAG
>CBFGYC010000091.1:0-2826 GCA_965652985.1 uncultured bacterium
ACGATCTCACCGTCCTTTACATAACTGATATCTGGAGTCGATATGGTCGGCGTGCCGTTTTCGTCTTTTTTAAGATAGGGTTCTAGGATCGCGATCAGTTCTCGGTACAAGTATGAATTACTTGACCGCTCCTCACGGATATCAAGGTAATGCACCGAAAGGTCTTCGGCCTCGGCTGCTTGGTTCAAGAGTGGCACGGTTTTTTGACACCACGGACATTCCTTGAAACCAAGAAGAATGATTCCGGTACCATTCTCGAAAGTATCGATGATCTGGCTGCCCGGTTCTTCTACGAAACGGTTATCTTCGGGCAAGCCCGAGTATTGCTCGTGCATCGTTAAGTTCTCTACGGTATCTGCGCTTTTTTCAGACTCTTTCGCCTCGTTTACGTTAAAGGCGATAAGGGCAATCACAAAACCAGCGAACAGAACGCCGATCGTCGTCAATACGATATTTTTCGTTTCCATTATCCTAGCTCCTCGAATTTCGCTTGCATGGTTGGGTTGCCGCGAGTTAGTTTTTTGATTGACAGGTCCTGTGCTTTGTCGTTCGCTAGGCGTAAATTCCTTTCGCTGGATAATAGTGATTGTTTGGTCTTCTCCAGTTGTTTGATGGTCTTGTCGATACCCTCGATAGCCTCGCCAAATTTGCGGCCAGCCAGCTCATAGTTGCGTCCGAACGAGTCTTGGAAGTCTTCCATGCTCCGCTGAAAGTTCGTGATGTCGACGTTCTGCGTCTGGAGCGCGACGAGCTGCCGTTTGGCCTCGAGTGATTTCATGCTGGCGTTTTTCAGTAGTGAGATGAGCGGCAGGAAAAACTGCGGACGCACCACGAACATTTTTTCATACTTATACGACACGTCCACGATGCCACGGTTATATAGTTCGTTCTCGGCTTCAAGTAATGTCACGAGCACGGCGTGCTCACAGCCTTTTTTGGTGCGATCGGCATCGAGTTTTTTTAGGTGGCTATCAACAGTCCGCTTGTTCTCGGATGCATCCTGCTCGTCCTTCATTTCGAACATGATGCTGATTATTTCAGTTCCCCCCGGTGCGTCATAATCGCGGTATACGAAATCACCCTTCGTTCCTTCGACGGCGACATTGTCTTTGTCGAAATAAGCGTACGGAAACTGGCTTGAGCGCACCGAATTGAACTCGTTTTGACAGTGTTGCTCCAAGCTTTCGCCGACAAGCTTGACTGACAATTTCGCTTTCATGTCTTTTAGGCGTTCGATAGTGTCTTCCCTATCTTTAAGCTGTGTCTCATACTTGTCTTTTAAGGACGATTCAAGAAGTTGTTTCTCGGTATCCTTGCTTTTCAGCTCACCCATCAAACGGTCGCGCTCCTTTTCTATGTGGGTCACGGCCTGCGCGACCGCGAGTTGCTTTTCGGTCGTCTTAACTTGTAGCTCCGCGCGAAGCTCGATGATTTCAGTGTCTCGCCGTGCGATATCAGACTGGGAACTATTTTTCGCATTGGCCTCAGCGAGTTTCGCTGATGCTTCTTTCTCAAGCTCAAGCGACTTTATTTTATCCATCAGCTCTTGTTCTTTCAGCTTGATTTCGAGCGCTTTCTCGCGTTCTAGCGCCGCACGCTCTTTACTGAGAGCGGCATCAAAGGCATCTTTCTTGATAGAGCTCACGACATTCTTGATGGTCGTTTGATCGATGTCGGTCTCGTGAAGACTGGTAAGATCGACGATGTCACCCTTAAGGCCGTCTTCTTGCAATACAAGAGTGTGTTCATCCTGAATAGAAACTCGTACCGTTTTCATCCTTGTTATTATACCACTAGGAAACAAGCGAGGACATGGTATCTAGAGGAGCATGTCTATGAGCATGGTCGCAAGACCGAAGTAGATACCCATGCTGAGCACGTCACAAATCGTCGTGATGAGCGGACCGGACGCCACGGCGGGGTCGGCTCCAAATTTACTGACGACGAGCGGCACGAACGTACCGGTGAGCGTGCCAAGGAAAATCGAAGCGGCCAATGCGCCGCCAGCGACAAGGCCGATGAAAAGTTCCTGCTTCCAAACTAATATGATACCTACAAGCACGATGCCGCAGATGACGCTCGTGACGAATGCCGTGGTTGCTTCTTTGACGAAATACTTCTTAAGCGACAATCGTTTCATCTTACCTGTCGCGATACCACGAACCATGATCGCGAGCGACTGGGTGCCGCTGTTTCCGGTCGTTCCGGCGACGACGGGTATGAAAGCACCGAGTATGGCGATTCTCGCCAGCGTGCCTTCAAATTGGCCGATAAGCGTCGCGGTAAGCATGCCAAGAAATAGTAGGAGTACAAGCCACGGCAGGCGCTTCATTGCGCTCACGAATGGTCCGTCAGTAAGCTCGACGTTTCCGATCGCAGCCAGGTGGCTGTAGTGTTCAGCGGCGGCCTGGTCGATCAAATCGACGATGTCATCGACCGTGATAACGCCGACCAGATGATTTTCAAAGTCGACGATCGGCAGGGCGACGAAATTATAATCCCGAAGCATTCTGGCGGCATCGATTTTTTCGGCCACGGCTTGAATCGACAGGACGTTATCCGTTCCAAGCTCGCCCATGGGTGTGTTCTTGTCAGCCAAGATGATATGCTTCAACGAAACGACACTCGTGAGCATGCCTTTACCGTTCGTGATGTAGATGTATGAAACGGTCGCTGCTTTACCGGCTTCTTTCTTGAGTATCTCGAGGGCTTCGCCGGCGGTCGTCTTTTCTTTGACCGCGATGAATTCCGAAGTCATGATGCTTCCGGCAGTATCGTCTCCGTAATGAAGGAGCGCGCCGATTTTGTGTGCCGTCGTCGGCTTGA